>CAIUXU010000362.1 GCA_903903205.1 uncultured Syntrophobacterales bacterium | reverse complement strand
CCCGACAATGAAACGGCGCGGCATTTTAGAGACATCGCCGGGCGCTGTAACCAGGAGATCGCGGCGGCGGCGGACTCGGTCACGCTCGTTGTCTCCGGAATCCCGCTTCACTTGAAAAGATCGGTTTCGGAATGAATGAGAAAGGAATCACAATGAGTCTGTTAGAGGATACTGTTACCGCCATCGTTCCTCCGGACGCGGCCTTCCGGTCGCAGGCCCACCGGCGTCTTGAGGCGCTGACGATGCCCTACTGGGCCCTCGGCCGCCTCCTCGATCTTGCCGAGGATCTTGCCGGGATCACCCGCTCCATGCGACCGCCCATCGCCCGAAAGGCGATCTTCACGATGGCCGGGGATCACGGCGTCGTTGCCGAAGGCGTGAGCAAATTTCCCCAGGAGGTGACGCCACAGATGGTTCACAATATTGTCGCCGGCGGCGCGGGGATCAATGCGCTGGCCCGCCAGGTGGGCGCCACCGTCACCGTTGTGGATATGGGCGTTGCCGCAGACATGGGGGCGCTTGCCGCCGCCGGAAAGATCCTCTCCCGGCGGATCGGTCCCGGCACAAAAAACATGGCCGAGGGGCCGGCGATGAGCCGTGACGAGGCCATTCGCGCAGTTGAAGCCGGTATCGATGTCGCAAGGAAGGCCGCGGAAACGGTCGATCTCTTCGGCACAGGGGATATGGGGATCGGGAACACGACGCCGAGCAGCGCAATCGTCGCCGCCTTCAGCGGCCATCCGGTAGCAGAGGTGACCGGGCACGGCACCGGGATCGATGATGAGCAGTTCACACACAAGGTTCGCGTCATCGAAAAATGCCTGCGGATCAATAAGCCAGATCCGAAGGACGGGCTGGACGTCCTGGCCAAGGTCGGCGGCTTCGAGATCGGCGGGATAGCGGGGTTGATCTTGGGCGCCGCCGCGTTGAAGAAGCCGGTTGTCATAGACGGATTCATCTCCACGGCGGGGGCGCTCATCGCCCACGCGATCTGCCCTGCGGCCGCCGGCTACATGATCGCCTCTCACCGGAGCGTGGAGCAGGGCCACCGGATCGCGCTCACGATCCTGGGAAAGCAGCCTTTGATCGACCTCGACCTTCGCCTCGGCGAGGGCACGGGGGCGGCGTTGGCGATGAATTTTATCGAAGCCGCCGTCCGGGTTCTTACCGAGGTGGCTACGTTTGATGAGGCGATGGTATCGAAGGCAGACTCATGAAGCGGTTCTTGGCGGCTCTCCAGTTCCTGACAATCGTGCCTCTGCCCGGGGGGCTCAATTTCGACGAGCGAACGTTGGGAAATTCCATTCCCTTCTTCCCCATCGTCGGCCTCGGGATCGGCGCAGCGGTTGCCCTGATGGACTGGGGTCTCGGATTCCTTTTTCCCATCGGTGTGACGAGCGTCTTTACCGTCATCCTGCTAATCGCCGTTTCCGGCGGCCTCCATACGGACGGTCTTGCCGATACGGCGGACGGCTTCTTCAGCTCCCGCCCTCGTGAGCGGATACTCGAGATCATGAGGGACAGCCGAACCGGGCCGATGGGAGTTGCCGCCATCGTCTGCGTGGTCGCGCTTAAAATCGCGTTGATCGCCTCCGTTTCCGGACCTTCACGGGTATGGGTTCTTCTGCTGGCGCCCATCGCCGGCCGCTCCGCCCTCCTGATCCATCTGGCCCTTCTCCCCTACGCCCGGCAGGAGGGCCTCGTCGGAATTTTTCACCGGAATCGTTCCCGGGGCCACGCCCTCTGGGCGCTAACAGTTTTAATCATCGCGGGCGGCCTGGCGGGCGGTGTGCCCGGGCTGGTTGCGGGGGTGAGCTCTTTTTTCTTCATCCTTCTTTTTGCAGCCTACGTTTGGCGGCGGATCGGCGGCCTTACCGGCGATACGCTGGGGGCGGCCTGCGAGCTGACTGAGCTTGTTCCTCCCCTCGTCGTGTCGGCCTGGCTGCATGGAGGCGGCGCATGACGGAACGTCACGGTGGAAATCTGCTGAAACTTGCGCTGGCTGCGGGGAAACCTGTCGGGGAGATCCTCGACTTTTCGGCAAACATCAATCCGCTCGGGCCGCCGGAGGGGTTCCGGGAGTGGATTAGCGCACGGGTCGGCGATCTTGTCCACTACCCCGATCCGGATTGCACCGACCTCGTCAGGGCCTTTGCGGCGCGGTACAATGTTGCGGAAAACGAGATCCTGATGGGGAACGGCTCGATGGAGCACCTCTACCTCCTCCCGCAGCTTCTTGGAAAAAGGCGCGCGCTGATCCCCGTCCCCGCCTATGTGGATTACGAACGCGCGGCGGAACTTGCCGGTCTTGCCGTGGAGCGGATCCTCCTCCGGGAGGAAGATGGTTTTGCCCCCGACCTTGCGGTGATTGCCGCAGCGCTTCGGGGGGATGAGATCGTTTTCCTGGGCCGGCCGAACAACCCGACCGGGCAGCGGATTCCAGCCGCCGCCTTGCGGGATCTCGCTTCACGGCATCCACAAACCATTTTCATCAGCGACGAGGCCTTCGCCGATTTTGCACCGGAAACGGAGACACTGATCACATCCGGTCGCCCGGCGAACATCATCATTCTCAAGTCCCTGACCAAGTTCTACGCGATGCCGGGCCTCCGCCTGGGCGCTGTCGTCGCGGCCCCGGAGCTGATCCGGCGCCTCCGCGACCGGACGCCCCCCTGGTCCGTGAACACGCTTGCCCAGGCCGTCGGCGCGGCGGCGCTCCGCGACACGGCCTATGCGGAGGAGACCCTCCGTTTTGTCCACGACCGGCGGGAGGAACTCTTCGCGGCGCTCGGAAAACTGCCGGGACTGACTCTCTATCCAGGAATGGCGAATTTTTTGCTGATTCGGTCTGACCGGAAGGACCTCGACGCCCCGGAGATCGCCCAACGCCTCCTTGCCGCCGGAATCGCTATTCGGGATTGTTCGAACTTTACAGGACTTGACCGCCGGTTTTTCCGGATCGCCGTCCGGACGGAAACGGAGAATGGCCGCCTCCTCGGCGCCCTTCGGAAGGTTCTGGGGGTTGCTAACACAAAACAGGTCCGGCGGCGAACGCCCGCGATCATGTTCCAGGGAACCGGTTCCAACGCGGGCAAGAGCATTCTTTCTGCCGCGATGTGCCGAATCCTGCTCCAGGACGGCTTCCGGGTTGCCCCGTTCAAAGCGCAGAACATGTCGCTCAACTCCTATGTGACGCGCGAAGGAGGCGAGATGGGGCGGGCGCAGGTGGTCCAGGCCCAGGCGTGCCGGCTCGATCCGGACGTCCGGATGAACCCCGTCCTTCTCAAACCAAACAGCGACACCGGCTCCCAGGTGATCATCCTCGGAAAGCCGATCGGCAACATGGATTTCTGGGAATACACCCGTGACCGCATCCCTCCCTTAGCCGTCGCGCGCGAGGCATACGATTCGCTCGCCGCCGAACATGACATCATCGTGCTGGAGGGGGCGGGGAGCCCCGCCGAGGTGAACCTCAAAAAACGGGATATCGTAAACATGAACATGGCCCTCTACGCGGAGGCGTCCGTCCTGATTGTCGGCGACATCGACCGGGGGGGTGTTTACGCCTCGTTCATCGGGACGATGGAATGCCTGACGGAGCGGGAAAGGGCGCTGGTCAGGGGGTTCATCGTGAACCGCTTCCGGGGTCAGGAGGCGTTCCTCACCGATGCCCACGACTACATTCTCCGCCGGACCGGACGCCCCGTCCTCGGCGTCATTCCCTACTTGCGTGATCTGGGCCTCCCCGAGGAGGACTCGGTCAGCTTCAAGGACGGTCTGATCGACGGGCGCGCCCCCGAAGGCGACCATGTCGATATCGCCGTGGTCGATTTCGCCCACATCTCGAATTTCACCGACTTTGACCCGCTCCGGATCGAACCGGACGTCCGCCTGCGCGTGGTCCGTCGGCCGGAGGATCTCGGCGAACCGGATGCCGTGCTCCTTCCCGGGAGTAAAAACGTGATCGGCGATCTGGCCGATTTGCAGGCAAACGGCATCGCATCGCGGATTCTCGATCTCGCCCGTGCAGGCAAAACGGAGATTGTCGGGATCTGCGGCGGCTTCCAGATCCTGGGTCGGGAGATCGCCGACCCCTTGGGGATCGAATCCATCGGTGGCCGAACGCTGGCCGGGCTGGGGCTCCTCCCCGTCCGGACGGAGCTTGACCGGGAGAAAACCCTGACGCGCACCGCAGCCCGCCACTTGGCCTCGAACTGTGAGGTTTGCGGTTACGAGATCCACCACGGCAGAACCGACGACGGCGGCCTTGCACCGCTGATTCGGCACGAGAATGGCGAAAGCAGCGGCGTTGCAACGGAGACGGGCCTCATCTGGGGGACTTACCTTCACGGGATCTTTGATGCGGACGGCTTCCGTCGCTGGTTCATCGACCGTATCCGCAAAAGGCGGGGCCTCGCTCCGCTCGGCCGGATCACGGCGGTCTATGACCTGGAGCCAGCCCTCGACCGCCTCGCGGAGACCGTGCGAAGCTCGTTGAAAATGGACGAGATTTATAAAATGATGGGGATTTCATGAGGCTGGAATACCAGATCGTTATCGCCCTGCTGCTCGACATGGTTCTCGGCGATCCCCGCTGGCTGCCCCACCCGGTCCGTATCATTGGCCGTCTGATCACAGCCCTGGAGGGACCGGCCCGGCTGGTGATTCCGAACGCCCGTCTCGCGGGGAGCTTGACGGCGCTTGCGGTTATCCTGACGGCGGCCCTGGCGACGGGCGCAATAATCGGGGTTGCAGGATGGTTCCACCCCGGCCTCGGGGATGCCGTTTCCATCATGCTCCTGTACACGACGTTTGCCGCGCGCGACCTCGCCGACCACAGCAACGCCGTTCACCAGGCGCTTGCGAGATTCGATCTGGTTGAGGCGCGACGTCTCGTCTCCTGGCTGGTCGGACGCGACACGGAGCGGCTGACAGAACCGGAGATCGTCCGCGCGACCGTGGAGAGCATCGCCGAGAATACCGTGGACGGGATCATTGCCCCGCTCTTTTTCGCAGCGCTTGGAGGACCGATCGCAGCCATGGCATACAAGGCTGCCAACACGCTGGATTCGATGATCGGCTATCGGAACGAACGCTACATCGATTTCGGCCGGACCGCAGCGAAGATCGACGACGGGGCGAATTGGCTCCCCGCGCGTCTCGCGGCGCCCATCATCACCGCAGCCGCAGCGCTCACAGGGCAGCAGGCCTTCGCTGCCTGGAGAATCGCACGGCGCGACGGCCAGAAACATATCAGCCCCAACGCGGGGATCGCGGAGGCGGCGTTTGCCGGGGCGCTGAAAATCCGGCTGGGGGGGGTGATGGAACGGCGCGGAGAAAAGGTCGATCTGCCGACGTTGGGCGACCCGATCATGCCGCTTGTGCGTGGTCACATTCCCACCGCAAACCGCATGATGTATGCGGCGACGGGAATCGCCGCAGCGGCTTTCTTGGCGGTGCGCTGGGGAATCGCCGCGATGATAGTATGGTAAAAAATGGAGGGTATACGATGAATGAGGCAGGCAGGATTTTGATTTTCACCGGCGACGGAAAGGGTAAGACGACGGCGGCGCTGGGAATGGTTCTCAGGGCGCAAGGCCACGCCATCCCAATCGCAGTCATCCAGTTCGTCAAATCCGATACGGAGACCGGAGAATTCGCGGCCCTGAAAGAGATGACCGGCGTCGAGATCGCCGTGACGGGCCTCGGTTTCGTCCCGCGCCCAACCGATCCGCGATTCGCTGACCACCGACGGGCGGCAGAAGAAGGGCTCCGGATAGCCGAAGAGGCGGCCTTATCGGGGCGCTATGGACTTGTCGTCTTCGACGAGGTCTGCATGGCTGTCTCTCTGAAGTTGCTCGACGAGGAGGCTGTCCTGGTGGCCCTCAATGGGGCGGCCCCCGGTTGCACGGTCGTCCTGACCGGACGGGGCGCGACGGAAGGGCTGATCAAAGCCGCCGACACCGTCTCCGAGGTCCGCTGCATCAAGCACGGATTCGATACCGGCCGGAAAGCGCAAAAAGGGGTGGAATTCTGATGTCTCGATGTCCCTCGCTCGTCATCGCCGGAACACACAGCGGTGCGGGAAAAACCTCGTTCACGCTCGCACTTGCGCGTTCGCTTGCCCGCCGAGGTTTGCAAATCCAGACCTTCAAGGTGGGACCTGATTTCCTCGACCCGACCTACCTCGCCCTCGCCTCCGGCCGTCCTTGCTACAACCTTGACGGGTGGATGAGCGGCCATGACCACTGCCACCGACTCTTCGCAAAGACCACGGCTGACGCCGACTGCGCCCTCGTTGAAGGGGTCATGGGGCTCTTCGACGGGGCGGATGCGCAAAGCGATGCGGGAAGCACGGCAGAGATCGCCCGCCTGCTCAATGCCCCCGTTATCCTTGTCGTTAATGTTCACGGGATGGGCCGGAGCTTTGCCGCGCTCGTGAAGGGCTATACGACATTCCAGCCGGATCTCCGTTTCATGGGAGTTGTTGCGAATCACTGCGGTTCGGAGCGTCATGCCGCTTTGCTTTCCGACTCCCTCCAGGCCGCCGGTCTACCGCCGCTTCTGGGGGTGATTCCCCGTGGGGCCTTTCCGGAGCTTGCCTCCCGACACCTTGGCCTTGTCACCGCTGATCGTGGGCAGCTCCCGGAGTCTCTTTTTGACACCCTCGCGGATGTGCTGGAACGGAACCTGCCGCTGGAGGCGCTTTTCCCTAAAATGCTAACCAATACGGTCAGGACGGCTCCTTCTCCCGATTCCGGAAAACCGTGTTCAGCGCCGAATCACCTGCGGATCGGTGTCGCACGGGACGCCGCTTTTCACTTTTATTACCAGGATCTCTTTGACGCCTTGCAGGCATCGGGCTGCGAGATCGTCTTTTTCTCTCCCCTCGCCGACCGCCGCCTGCCGGAAGGGCTCTCCGGTCTCTACCTCGGGGGAGGCTATCCGGAACTCCACGCAGAACGCCTTGCCGAAAATGGAGAGATGCTCGCCGCGATCCGCGCCTACGCAGCCTTCGGACGGCCTCTCTACGCCGAGTGCGGGGGGCTCATGTACCTTTCCCGGGGTATCGAGGTGAACGACCGCTTTTATCCCTTTGCCGGCATCCTCCCCACCCGGACACGCATGCTCAGCGGCAAAAAGGCGCTTGGTTACGTGGAGGTCACCTTGACGGAGGACTCCCTCTGGGGTCGTCGTGGCGATATTCTGCGGGGCCATGAATTCCACTATTCGGAGCTGATCGACGACGCCATTTCCGATCCGGCCTGGCGGAGGGTTTATTCCCTGCGGCGCTGCCGTACGGATAAGGTCGAAACCGAGGGATATCAAAACGGGGCGATACTTGCGAGCTACATGCATCTCCACTATGCCTCACGGCCGGAAGCGGTCGCCCAGTTTATCAAACGATGCGGAGGTAAACCATGAACGAGACACCAGAACGCCCATTGATTCGCGCCTTTCTGGATGCGCCGCTAAGCGGGCCGGAGATCGAAGCAAAATCGATGGAGATCATCGACAGGGAGGCCCCGGAGCACCGGTTCACGCCGGATGAGTGGCAAATCGTGCGCCGGATGATCCACACGACCGGCGATTTCGGGATCATGGAGATGGTCCGTTTTTCGCCGGATGCGATCGCCGCCGGCATTGCGGCCCTGCAGGCCTGCCGGTCGCTGATCGTTGATTCGAACATGATTCGCTCTGGGCTCTCTCTCGCGCGCCTGCGGGGAGTTTGCGGGTTTTACCGGAAGGAGAGCCTCATCTGCCACATCGCCGATGAGGATATCGAACGCACCGCTCGCCGGACCAGCCTTCCCCGCTCGCTTCATGCGATCGAAAAGGCCCGGCCCTTCATCGCCGGAGCGATCACAGCCTTCGGAAACGCCCCGATTGCGCTGCTGGAGCTGAACCGGATGATCGTTGAAGAGGGGCTCCGACCGGCCCTCGTCGTTGCCATGCCGGTCGGGTTCGTCCACGTCGTGGAGAGCAAAGAGGAGCTGATGACGCTGGGCGTACCCTACATCGCCCTTGCCGGCCGCCGGGGGGGGAGCCCGCTTGCGGTAAGTGTCATCCATGCCCTCTGTGGCATTGCGGGAACGGAAGAGAAAACATAGGAGCAGCAGATGATTCCACGAATTGACAACAGGCAGGCGGTGATTCTGATCGGCCACGGGAGCCGCGCCGTGGGCGCCGACGACGACATGGAAAAGATCGCGGCGGGGCTGCGGGTGAAGCTCGGCGGGATCGTTGTGACCTGCCGGATGTCCGGCCGGGGAATACCGTTCGCCGAGGCGTTCGATCAATGCGTTTGCCAGGGGGCAAAGAGCGTGATCGTACTTCCCTATTTCCTCCATTTCGGCATTCACCTCCGCGAAGACATCCCGGAAATCCTAAGAGAGAGCGGGAAAAAACATCCGGATGTCCGTCTGCTCCTCGGGAAACACCTCGGCTACGACGATACCCTCGTGAACCTCGTCGCGAAGCGGATAGGGGAGTCGGAGAGTCTCTTCGACGTCCCGGAACCAGCACCGGCGCCGATCGACCGTTGCCCGGGAGAGGCGCCGGAGGAGAAGCAACCATGAAAGGATGGACAGCACCCCTGGTTTTCCTATTTCTGCTTGTGAGCCTGTGCGCGTTGCCTGCGCCCGCTTTCGCGATGCACATCTCCGAAGGGATACTGCCCATCTCCTGGGCGGTTCTCTGGTATGCGGTCGCCATCCCGTTTGTCGCCTGGGGTCTCCGGGATCTCCGCCGTCGCAACGAAGAAACCCCCTGGTTCAAGCCGCTCGTCGGTCTCGTCGGAGCGGCGGTTTTTCTCATCTCCTGCATGCCGATCCCCGTTCCCAGCGCCGGAACCTGCTCTCACCCCTCCGGTGCGGGCATTGCCGCAATTCTGATCGGTCCGGGATTGACCGCGGTCGTCGCAAGTATCGCGCTTACCCTCCAGGCCCTCTTCCTTGGCCACGGTGGGATCACGACCCTCGGGGCGAACATCGTCTCGATGGGGGTGGCCGGCGCATGGGTCGGCTGGGGCGTTTTCACGGTAGCCAGACGCCTCGGTCTCCCCTTGGTCGCAGCCGCCTTTCTCGCGGGGCTGCTCTCCGACTGGGCCACCTACGCAACGACCTCCCTCGAGCTGGCCGCTGCGCTCCATGGAGACGGATCATTTTCAACGATGTTCTCGCTTATTCTGCTCGCCTTCGTCCCCACGCAGATTCCTCTCGGCATCCTCGAAGGATTCCTCTGTGCCG
This sequence comes from uncultured Syntrophobacterales bacterium, assembly GCA_903903205.1. Classification (GTDB taxonomy): domain Bacteria; phylum Desulfobacterota; class Syntrophia; order Syntrophales; family UBA5619; genus UBA5619. Next base: position 419 of record CAIUXU010000362.1, on the reverse strand, counting down.
GGGCGCTGAAGTTCATCCGGAACCGGAGACCCGAACTTCTCCGGACGGTTGCGGTGGGAGGCGCAGGATGAAGAATACTGCACGGCTCCTTATTTTCGCCGGGCTTTTTCTTGCCGGACCGATGTTGACCTTTGGCCAAGCCGCCTCCTGGTCCGGCGTCGATGAGACCGTAATCGAAAAATTTGCCGAAGAAGCCGGGCGGCCGGCCCGTGAACCCTTCATAAACACCGGCAGGGGAGACCTCTTTCTGTTTCTCTTCCTGCTGGCCGGTGCGGTCGGTGGATTTGCCGCCGGATACTGGTTCCGCATCCTCTTCCCGCCGAGGAGGAAAGACCATGTTTCGGCTGCTCACCATGACAGGGAAGGCTCATGATGTTTGATCTTTTTTCGGACATATTTACCTACCGGGAAAACGTGAT
>CAIUXU010000361.1 GCA_903903205.1 uncultured Syntrophobacterales bacterium | reverse complement strand
TCGCCGCGTCCGGCGGAGCCGCCGAGGGCGAGGGGCTTCCCGGTGATGGTGCCGAACTGGTTCTTGCCGGAGATCTTCGAATACTCGTCCATCATCCAGGCCATCATCTGCGGGGTGGTATAGACATCAGGCGCCGGGACATCCTTTTCCGGGCCGATGATCCGTCCTACCTGGCCGATGTAGGCCCGGCACAGTCTCTCCTGCTCGCCTTGGGACATCTCCTTGGGGTTGCAGATTACGCCGCCCTTTCCGCCGCCCAGAGGCAGGTCGAGAAGGGAGCACTTCCAGGTCATCCAGGCGGCAAGCGCACGGACGGTGTCGATGGTTTCATCGGGATGGAAACGAATTCCCCCCTTGCAGGGTCCCTTGGCGTCGTTGTACTGGACGCGGAATCCCTGGAATACCTTGATGGAGCCGTCGTCCATTTTGACCGGGATCGAAACATGGAGTTCGCGCGAGGGCACCCTCAGGATCGCCTGAACGCCGGGATCCAGATGAAGTATCTTTGCGCACTGGTCGAGCTGTCTCTGAGCAATTGTAAACGGATTAACCTTGGCCATAATTTGTTCCTCTCTTTCTTTGTGTTGGTGTTGAATGTCTCTTCCTGTTTCTGTTTCCGTTCCTATTTGTTTTTGCAGAGTTCCCAGAAATTCTGCAGTTCCTGATAATCCATGACGGTGGACATGGCGCGGTTCTCCACGTCAATCCCCATCTCGTGCGCGCAGGCAACCGGATTCAGCCCCCCGTAGAGAATCATGCCGAACCGGTTCATATCCACCGGGATCTGACAGATCGGCTCGCCGGTCTCGCCGATGGAGAGGACGCCGCCGATCCCCGCATTTCGGAGGCTTGTGATCAGTTCGTCCGCCAGCTTCCGGGCCGGCACGGGGATCTCTCGAAAGTTAGCCAGGACCTTCCCTTCGCCCTTTTCCGCCGCCTGACGGACGGAGGTCATTCGCCCCCGGATGAACACCTCCGAGGGATCGATGGATGATCCGGAATACTGGATCAGTTCGATGAAACGGAGCGGCTGCCCATTCCGGACCTGGAGAATGCCGGCGAACCTGGAATCCATCGGGATGCCGTGCTTGAGGAGGATGCCGTTCACGACGATGCTGCAAACCGTGGCGAAACCAATGTACCCCGCCGGGACCGTCACTTCGCCAAGCCGGGCGCCCTCTTCGGCGCAGGCGACCAGTTCGCTCACATGGATGCCGGCGCTGAAGGCAGGCTTCATCAGTTCCAGCGCTTTTTTGAAAATCTTTTTGGGGAAGAAGGAGACGTTAACGGGGGTGAGCCCCTGCCGCCGGTCCAGATCGAGCGATGTCCGGAACGCCAGGATTTCGATGCGGGAAATGGCGAAGCCGATCTTGTCGTGGACCCGCGCGTGGGCGATCTCATCGATTCCCTGTGCCGTGATAACCCGGCCGTCATGCTGGCCGACAAGATGGGTCATCCCCCGTTCGTCCATCATTTTAAGATGATAGCGGACTCCCCGCTCGCTTAGCGTCACCCCGTGTTCCAGCATACGCCGGGAAATGAGACGTGCGCCAACAGGTTCCGGAGACTCATGGAGGATTCGGAGGATCAGGAGGATTTTCTTTTCGATCTCCTCCATATTAAAGATGGGCTTCATCGGCATCGGTAATCCTTTGCCGATGCCTCTAACATGGAGAAACCAGTCTGTCAACAAAAAAATTAAACAGATATATTGCTATTGATATCAATGAGTTAATAGAATAGAATCGGCTCTTTCCCGCTCACTCCTATTCGGCGTGGCCTTGCTCCCGCATGAGGATGGCCTCCAGAAATCCGGTCCTTCCCGCCCCTTTGATCAGGCAAATCTTGCCGCCAAAGGCAGCGATGATTTTGTCGGCCACAACCGGCGCCAACCCCAGCATTTGCGCTGTTGACGAGCCCCGGACGGAAGATTCTATCTCGAAAAAGTCGGCAGTCTGCTCCTCTGTAAGCGACAAATCATCAACAGCGAGACGCACACAAACGAGCAGCGACTCGACGGCCCCCGTTATTCGAGCCTTATGCTTGTCCCTGGAGAAAGCGGTCGCAAGGAGAATCAATGTTTCCATGGCTTTTTTCAGCAAGGCAGGATCACCCTGGAGGAAAATCGGTTCCATGAGGCCCTCTCGAACCACGGAAATGTTTATATCTTTGAGAGTTGCCCGCACTTCGTCAAGGAGATCGGAAAAAGATATTGCCGCCC
>CAIUXU010000360.1 GCA_903903205.1 uncultured Syntrophobacterales bacterium | reverse complement strand
TCGGAGCTTCAAAATTTGCGACACGGCTCTTCGACAATTATCTTCAATGGCCGGTTCTTGCGCTGATCCCCCTTATCGCAGTTGCGGCGCTGATCGCCATCCGCTACTTTGCAGCCAAAGGGGAGCTGCTCATGGCGTTTGCGGCGTCATGCGTGACCATCCTCTTTGTGACGTTCACCGGGGTCGCGGGGCTTTTTCCGAGCCTTATCCCGTCCAGCATTGACCCCGCGTTCAATCTGACGATCTTCAATTCGTCGTCCAGCCAGTACACGCTGGGCGTCATGACGGTGGTCGCATTCATTTTTGTCCCCATCGTGATTGCCTACAAGATCTGGGTGTATCGGGTGTTTCGCGCCCGAGTCGAGGAAAAGGATGTTTTGGCCAATACGGAATCGTATTGAAATGTAACCATTTTATAAACTTGAAGGAGGTATTTGAAAATGAAACAGTTTGTTTGCAGTGTGTGCGGTTATCTTCATGAGGGCGCGGAAGCTCCGGAAAAATGTCCCCAGTGCGGGGCGGCTAAGGAAAAGTTCTCCGCGAAGTCCGAAGGCCCGATGCAGTGGGCGGATGGGCACACGATAGGGGTTGCCAAGGGTGTGGATCCCAGGATTGTGGAGGGGCTCAAGGCCAATTTCACGGGCGAATGCACGGAAGTGGGAATGTATCTGGCGATGAGCCGTCAGGCGGATCGAGAAGGATATCCCGAGATCGCCGAGGCCTACAAACGCATCGCATTCGAGGAAGCGGACCACGCCTCCCGCTTTGCGGAGATGCTGGGCGAAGTGGTGAACGCCGACACGAAAAAGAATCTCCAGCTCAGGGTGGATGCGGAGTTCGGCGCCTGCAAGGGCAAGAAGGAGATTGCGGTGCTGGCCAAGAAGCTCGACTATGACGCAATCCACGATACCGTGCACGAGATGTGCAAGGACGAGGCCCGTCATGGACAGGCGTTCCAGGGTCTCCTGAAGCGTTATTTCGCGTAAGAACAGTCAAACCGATTGAGAAAGCGATCCCGCGGGCGACCTCGGGATCGCTTTCTTTCTCGCAAGTAGCCCCACATATCACCGTGTGAAACTGGATTTTTCAGGTAGTCGCCGGGATAGCCCCGTAAGCCATCTTTCAGAAAAATCTCCGGCATCCCGGCTATCTTGCCTCTTTCCGCAGAACCTTCTTGTCGATCTTGCCCACGACGGTGAGGGGTAACTCCTTTCTGATATCAATGTACTTCGGGACTTCATAGGGGGAAAGCCTCTCGCGGGCCATCTTCAGGATGTCGGCCTTCAGCTCCTCCTGGTTGCGAGAAGCGAAGTTCGGCTTCAGGGTGATGATTGCTTTGACCTGTTCAGAGCCGGGACGGTCGGGATTGGGGATACCGATGATCGCGATCATCTCGATCGCCGGATGCTCCGCCATGACCTCTTCCACCCTCTTGGAAAAGACCTTGAAGCCGCCCACGATAAGCATGTCCTTGGTCCGATCCACAATCCTCAGATAGCCCGCCGCGTCCTGGACCGCCACGTCACCGGTGTGGAGATAGCCGTCCGCATCGAAAACCTTCCGGGTCTCATCTGGCTTATTATAGTAACCGGCCATGACCTGCGGTCCCTTGACGCAGATCTCGCCTGGTTCGCCCACCGCCACCTCCCGGCCTGTTCCTGGATCGACCAGCCGGATGTCGGTATTGATCAGCGGAAGCCCGATGGAACCCAGCTTCCGTTCTCTCTTGTTGGGATTCATGGTCGTCAGAGGTGATGTCTCGGTCATTCCGTACACCTCCAGGAGCTTCCCTCTGCCGACGATCTTCTCCAACTCTCGCTGAGACTCTTCAGGGAAGGGGGCAGCGGCAGAAATGCAGGCCTCCAGGCGTGTGTGGTCCAGTTCCTTGAATCGGGGATTGGCAATCAGCATCTGGAAGAGCGAGGGCACGTTGACCAGGGCCGTTGGCCTGTACTTGGCCAGCTCCCCGCAGATATGGTCGGTGTCCCGGGGATTGGGGATAAGGATCTGCGTCCAGCCCAGGTAGATGCAGTTTGTGTTGAAGAAGAGTCCGGCAATGTGGAAGAACGGAAATCCCGAGAGGGCCACCCCCCTGCCCTCCTCCCAGCCCAGCCAGGTCTGGACAATGACGAGATCGGCGACGGCGCTGCGATGGGTAAGCATGGCACCTTTGGGGCTGCCGGTGGTCCCGCCGGTGTACTGGATGTAGGCGATATCATCAGGGGTTACCGTCACCGGGGGCGGCTCAGCGGGAAACTCCCCTCCCCGAATGACTTTGATCATGTCGGCGACGTATTTCCCCGGTAGCGGGGTAACCTTTCCCTGGGGTATTTTTTTCAGAAGCCGGCCCAGGACCCTTTTGATTGCCGGAAGGAAGCCTCCCACACTCGTTGTTGCGACGACCTTCAGCTCCGGAAGATCGGAAACGATTCCCATGAGCCGCGCAGCAAAGATGGCATCGAGGGTCACGAGCCCGACAGCATTGGAATCCTTCAACTGGTATTTCATCTCTTCGGCGGAGAGAAGGGGGGAAACGCCGGAAACGACGCACCCCGCGCGAAGGATTCCCAGCCAGGCGATGATATACTCCGGGATGTTGGGGAGGTTGATGCCCACCACGTCGCCTTTTTTAAGCCCCTGTGCCAGCAGCATGTTGGCGAATCGATTGGCGTAACGGTCCAGTTCGGCGAAGGTCACCTCCACACCCATGAAGGCGAAGGCCGGCTTGTCGGGGAATCTCTTGAAGATGGGCGCGACGGCATCGACGTAAGACTTTTCCCAGTGGGCGGGATCGATGTCAGTTAACCCCGGATCGTAGGATTTCGTCCAAAATCTCTCATCGGCCATCATCAGCTCTCCTTTCCAAGCAGCAGGCCACGATATTTCGGTTATTTTATTTGTTATGTGCTTCTGAGTAGAGATCTGCAATAATGTCCTTGTATTTCCCTACAACATTTCCTCTTTTCAACTTCATGGTCTGCGTAAGAAGACCATTCTCAACCGTGAAATCCTCTTTAATAAAAGCTATCTTTTGGGGAATCTCGTATCCCCCGAACTTATTCTTCAGATGATTGGCTATCTCTTTTGTAATCAGCCCTTTCACCTTATTGCTCTGTAAAAGGTCCGTCACTGAGATTGAAAGGTTGACCTCTTGGGCGAGTTTTTCCAGTACCGGAACATTTGGCACAATCAAAGCTACATTGTACATACAGCCATCGCCTACAACCACGACATTGGCGACGTACGGCAAAAGTTTTATGTACTCCTCAATCTCAGCCGGGAATACATATTTCCCGTTTGCCAGTTTATACTCCTCCTTAAAACGCCCGGTGATATATAAAAACCCGTCTTCGTCGAGTTTTCCCCTGTCACCGGTTCGGATGCCGCCATCAGGCGTCATGATCTCTGCTGTTTTTTCCGGTTTTTTGTGATAGCCCTGCATGACGTTCGGCCCATATATGATAATCTCGCCTTCATCAGAACCATCATCCACTTTCGATTTATCAATGACAATATCGATGTATTCGAGAGCCTTTCCGACGGTATTTGCCCTGTATCGGGTAGAGTGACTCATGGTTATCGCCGGGCTTGTTTCAGTCATTCCATAGCAGTCATATACCGGGATGCCGATATCAAAAAAGAACTGGGCTATTTCAGGATTCATCTTTGCGCTCGCGGTCAAGGCTCCCTCAAGCCTTCCACCGAATCTGGCCCTGATTTTTGACAGCACAATTTTATCAAGCAGCAGGTATTTTAAGCCGGATTTTCCTGTTTCGCGTTTCCTGCGGGCAGATTCAAGAGCCATATTGAAAAGTTTTAGTTTAAGTCCTCCCTCTTCCTTTATGGTTTGCATGATCTTTGCGTATATTTTATTAAATACCCTTGGAACAGAGATGAGAAAGGTGGGGGAAACCTTTGCCATGTCTTCACCAAGTGTTTCGAGGGTGTCCATCAAGGCAATCGCGCCTCCGAATTGGATACAATTGTTGAGTTCAGCCGAAAATCCGTAGCTATGGGCCCAGGGCAAATGTGCAAATGATATTGAGTCTTGCTGCATCTCCTGAAAAAGGTGCCATCCGGCTCGGCTGCAGCTCGTACAGTTTCCGTGTGACAAGAGAACTCCTTTGGGGTCTCCTGTCGTTCCACTTGTATAGATCAAAACAGCGATGTCTTTCGATGATGGAATCGTCGATTTTACTGGCTTGGCCTTGCCTGTATTTTCCAGCGAAGCCAAGTTTCCATCACCATCTCCGGATATCAAAATGACACGTTTCAAACAGGGAATTTCCCCGGGCAGATTTTTAAGTTTTTCATATATTTCTTTTTTGGAGACAAAAAGAATTTTTATATCCGCATCTTCGATTATATATCTCCACATGGAAAAAAGCTCAACTTCATACATCGGCACGAATCTCGCGGAAAGACCATAGGTGGCAAAAGCGCAGACAACCCATTCGACGCTGTTGGTTGAAATAATTCCCACAGCATCATCTCTTCCAATGCCTATATCGGCAAGTCCGCCTCTCAGGTTATCAACCCTTTCACCAATCTGGCCGTAGGTAACCCAGTTATAATTTCCGGATTGATCTTTGGCGCCTATAAATCTGTTGTTTGTATATTTTGATACGGCGGACTCAAATGACTCGACCAAGTTGTCTGGCTTCGCGTAAATACCGTTCCATGATTTCTTGAATGTCATAATTTTCTCCTTAATTAGGGTATTTATTTAATTCTACCTTTATCCGCATTAGCTTTCAATGATTTTTTAGCTTCGAGATGTTCGGCTGTCGTCCGATTTGGCGGCGCTAAACATTCCCCCTTGACCGGATAGCGATATCGTGAGAAAAAGCGATGGCAAGAGTCGCTGCGATACGGTGAACAGGGGCAGTGCGTCGACGTCATTCTCAATCTCATCGGATACGAATCGTGGGGGATGCGATGTCTCAGAACCAAGAAACACTGGGCCAATACCTGAAACGGGAACGGGAGTCACACCGTGTGCCTGTTCAGGAAATTGCGCTTTTCATGAAGGTGAACAGGTCCTTCATCGATGCCCTGGAAGCGGATGACTTCGACATCTTTGCCCGGCGTTTCGAATGCGAACGGTTGGTCAAGCAGTACATCTCCTATCTGAAACTGAACCAGACGGCGGTGTTACGGCTCTTCGGCGCGCAATGGAAACTCACCGGTGGGGTGAAGCGATACCCCAAATTGACGCAGTTTGCAGACGGCGACTCTTCCCCGACTAAATCTTTCATATTCAAAGGGAAGAGGCTCTTTGTCGGACAATCTCCCGCAAGGTGGGCATGGCTGTCCGTTATCGTCGGGGTCCTGGTTGCTATTTCCGTTATTTTTATTGAGCTTCCCAATACAAAACAGGAAATAACGCATCCCGATCCTTTGCCTTTGCAGTCGTCCGGGCCGGAGGTCGAGGTCCTCCCTGCCAAGGACCGCGTTCCTCCGCCAGCGGCCGAGACGGAAAGGCGAACTGTATCACCGAAACAGATCTCGACGCCTGACGCCCCTCAGCCCAGAAAGGTCGTTGCCGAGAGGAAAATCCCATCTCAGTCAAAGGGGGTTATTGTGATCGGGAATCGTGATTCGAAACGATATCACTTGCAGGGAATGAAATACTATGACTCGGTCAAGGCATACCACCGGGTCGTTTTTCAATCCGAAAAGGAAGCCATCCGGGCCGGTTACCGCAGAGCCCAGGAATGACGGATGACCGGTGTGGTGTGCGAAGGTTCAGCGGCTTCCCCCCACGACCTTAAGAACAGGCTCCGGGAGCTCATGCTTTCTCAGGTCGGGGTTAGAGCGATCGGCGGAAACCTCGATAAATTTTCCGTCCTGCCACTCTCCGGCAAATTTTTCTCCAGCCGGGCTGGTCAACGTTCCCTGGCCATGGTATTCGTTATCCCGGAACTGGCCCACATATTTTGAGCCATTGGAAAAAATGACCGTTCCGTGTCCGTGTTTCTTCCCGAGCTTGAACTGCCCCGTGTATTGCCCGTCGGGCCGGGTCATCGTTCCCTGACCTTGGGGCATGCCGTTTTCAAATTGGCCAACATACGTTCCCCCGTCGGGGTAGGTTATGGTTCCCTGGCCGTCAAAGAGATTGTTCTTCCACTGCCCTGTGTACTCCTTGCCGTTGGCGAAGGTTGCCGAACCCTGCCCCTCCATCGACCCATCTCGGAACTGACCGGTATATTTCCGGCCGTCGGGAAAAGACATGGTTCCCTGACCGTTCATGCCGTCATTCTGGAATTGCCCCGCATACATACGACCGTCAGCGAAATGGACGGTTCCCTGACCGTTCATGGCATCGTCTTTCCATTCGCCTGCGAACTGCGTCCCGTCGTTGCTGGAAAGCGTTCCCCGGCCATGCTTCCTGCCGTCGCGGAACTGTCCGATAAATTTCCCCGCATCCCGGTCGAGCAGCGTCCCCTGGCCGTGGAATTTGTTGTCGATGAACTGTCCCTTGTAGGTCCGCCCATCCGGAAAGGTCATGACCCCGTTGCCTTCCATCTTGTTTTCCATCCACTCCCCGACGTAATGGACCCCGTCGCGTTCGGTGATTGTCCCCTGGCCGTGGAAAAGGCCGTTTTTGAACTGTCCGACATACGTTCGGCCATCGGGGAAAGACATGGTTCCCTGGCCAAAAAACGAGTTGTGGCTGAACTGACCGATATATTTCGTTCCGTCCGGAAAGGACATCGTCCCCTGGCCATGCTGTTCACCACTTTTCCATTCTCCGACATAGGTTTTCCCGGTGGAAAAGGTCATGGTCCCCTGGCCGTTATATTCTCCGTTGGCAAAGAGGCCGACGTACTCGGCGCCGTCTGGAAAGGTGACGCTCCCCTTGCCGTTCATTTTGTTGTTTTTCCATTCACCTGTGGAGGTCATCCCTCCCGGATACGTCAGGGAGCCCTGGCCTTCCCAGATACCGTCCCTCCATTCCCCAACATATTTCATTCCCCCGGGGTAATTCATTGAGCCTTGACCGCTCATCGGAGGCCGCTTTTCCAGGCCATCTTCTCTGGCGATCGCGTTCCGGGATATTTTTTTTAGAAGTTTTTTCAAGAGAATCGGCATATCTCCCCCTTTCCTGCGTTGCAATATCATAAATACCGAGAAAACAACACTATAATGTAAACGACCCTGAAGAACCACCGCGAGGCGTCTGTCCGGAACTTCTCGCCCACTTCCTCAGGCGGAAGGATGCGCCTCTTTCTTTGCGTCGGCAACGATCATATCCTTCTTGCGGTCCACGACCGAAAGGTGCCCATCCTCATCCAGAAACCCGATGTCTCCCGTATAGAGCCAGCCATCGCGGAGCGCATTTGCCGTCTCCTCGGGCTTTTTGTAGTAGCCCGTCATGAGCTGGGGACCTTTGATGCAGATCTCGCCCGCCTCCCCGGCCGGCAGCTCCCGCAGGCCTGTCTCCAGATCGACGATCTTGATATCGGTATTGGGGAGGGGGACACCGACGGCGCCGGGCTTGATCTTCCCTTTCCAAGGGGTGCAGATGGCAAAGGCGGTGCTTTCCGTGAGGCCATAAACATCGCAGATTCCCTTGCCGGTCAGCGCTTGGAGCTGCTTTGCCGTATCCGGTGAAAGCGACGCCACACCAGCGAAGAACCCTTTGATGAACGACAGGTCCATCTTCCTGAACGTCTCCTGGTTCAGGAGTCCCACAAAAAGCGTAGGGACGCCGGGGAGGAAGCTGGGCCGGTACTTCTTGAGCATCTCCAGGATGACCGCCGGTTCCGGCCGCGGTATCATGATGTTTGTCCAGCCCGCCCAGATGGTGAGGTTCTGGCTCACCGAGTAACCGGCAGAGTGACAGATGGGATAGACCCCCATGAGGCTCTCCTCGCCGTCCTTGAGATCCGGAAACCAGGCGCGGAACTGCTGGACCACCCCGCTGATATTTGCATGGGTCAGCACCGCCCCTTTGCTTGTCCCGGTCGTGCCATCCGTGTAGATGAAGGCGGCCGTCTCCTCCCAGCGGGCGGCAATCGGAACGGGGTCGTCGGGGTATTTCCCGATGATATCAAGGAAGGGATGGATGCCTGGTCCTGGAACGATCTTCAGGTGCAGCTCACTTTTCATATAGGGGAGAAGCTGCCGGGTTGGAAAGGGGAGGTAGTCGTTGATGTGGCACGGGATGATCGTCTCGATCTTTGTTGCGGCCCTGAT
>CAIUXU010000359.1 GCA_903903205.1 uncultured Syntrophobacterales bacterium | reverse complement strand
TCATGGAGCGATTCACGGGTCTGCTCTGCCGCCTGGGAGAGCTGCGTCATCGCCTCATTGATCTGCAGGGCTCCCTCGGACTGGGCGTGCATACCTTCCTTGACCGTGTCGAACTGTGGTCCGTGGGACCGCACCTGATCGATGATCCCTGCCAACTGACTACTCAAAGTGACGACGGTTTCCACCCCGCGGCGCACCTCGTCGGCGAACTTGTCCATTTCCATGACGCCGGAAGAGACAGAGGACTGCATCTCTTTGACAACATACTCGATATCCTGGGTGGCGATGGCTGTCTGGTCGGCCAGACGGCTGACCTCGCGGGCAACAACGGAGAACCCTTTTCCAAACTCCCCGGCCTTTTCGGCTTCGATGGCAGCATTGAGGGCCAGCAGGTTGGTTTGATCGGAGATCTTGTTGATTGTCGTGACCACGTGGGAGATCTTGTTTGCCCGGTCGTTGATGACGGACAGTTTGGAGGAGATCGATCCGGTCGCCTTCATCAGGTTGCGCATCGCCCCCTCCATGTTTGTCAGATCGCCGCGTCCCCCCTCGGCCATGCTGATCGTGCCGTTCAGGTTTCCGCTCACCTGGTCCATGGTTTGGACGAGACCCTCCGCCGTCGCCGCGATTTCTTTGCTTGTGGCGGTCACCTGTGTTGTGGAGGCGGCCTGCTCCGCTACGGTCGCTTCCAATTCCCGGGCCGAGGCGGCGATCTCCGTGGCCGACGTCGTCACCTGGATCCCCGATTTCTGGACTTGACCGATCAGCGAGTCGAGGTTTCCGGTCATGGTCTGGAAAGCCGAAAGAAGTTCCTTGCTTTCATCGTTGTCACTTGTAAAACGCCCCTGTTTGACGGACGGGAGGAATTTTGCCGGCAGCTCTTGCAGCTCCTGTTTGGCCCGCTGCACATTTCCATCAGCGATTTTTCGGGAGAAGATTGTCGCCAATTCAAGTGGTTTGATGATGCGGTTGCCCAGGAACCCCGCCAGGACGATGACGAGCAGAACGATCAGGGCTCCGGCGAGAAATACCTCGCGCTGGAGCCTGTTGCTGACCTCCTGGACGTGGGCGATCGGGGCAAAATAGTCCTCCTCGTAGGCGCCGACCGAGATGACCCAGTCGAAAGGGGCGAAGTAGAAGGCCGCCGACGCCTTCTTGCGGGGGGCGGGATCGCCGGGGTTCTGCCAGTTGTAGGTCTGGAAATAGCTATCCCCCTTCGTCGTAATCAACATGGACGAGTTGACCATGTCCTGGACGAAGAGATTGCCGTCGCTGTCTTTGACGTTCGAGACGTCTTCCCCGTCGCGCTGGCCGTCCTTGGAGATGATATACCTCCCGTGGTGCTGCGGCTCTTTCCCCCCGATAACGCTGACATACCCCGTCAAGCCGACCTTGGTGTTCAGGATCGCGTTACGCAGGGAGGTAACGGCGTTGAGTTGTTCCCCGACAAAAAGCATCCCGATGATCTTCCCCTGGGCATCCTTGAGTGGTTCGTAGGCCGTCAGGTACCAGGTGTTGATCACATAGGCCAGTCCATGGTAGGGCTCTCCCTTGATGACGGCGGCGATGACCCCGTTGGGGCGGCCGTCGGCGTTGAGGGCCGGGATGAAGGTTCCGATGGCCCTCTGCTTGTCGAGACCTTCCACGTTCGTGGCCACGCGCAGCATATCCCCGGCCTCATTCATCCGCTGGAAGATCGTGCAGGCCGCACCCACGAGCTCTTTGACGTCGTCGACAATCGGGGTCGGGGAGTTGAGATCGCGATTCTTGCCGAGCCAAGTCCCGCCGACCATGAACTTGGGCAGGGTAACGGTTTGGCTCTGCTGGGTAACCTGGTTGACTGCATCCCAGGAGGTCGATTCCTGTCCGAATCCCAAAGTCTTGCGCTGTCTAAGGAGCTCTTTGGCCACCTTCAGGTCGTTGTTGACCCTCTGCTGAATCAAGTCGTTCGCCGTCTCACAGAGTCCATAGACATCCTTGGCAATTTGGTAAATGTTTGTCATAGCAACGGTTTGAAGTTCCTTGGTTGCGACCTCGGATACGGCGGTCTGAAACCGGTTGACCAAAAGAAAAATCGTCAGTACCGGCAGTACGGCCGAGAGAACGGCCAGCGCTCCGACCTTTCGCTTCAGCGTCATTTTTACTTTCAACATTTTCCCTCCTTCGGGCAGCCGGCCCCGTCCCGGTGAAAGGCTGCAGGCCGAGCAGAAAACGGATAAAACAAGATAGTGCCAGTGCTCTATTTACAGACGCAAAACTATAGGAGAAGCGATCCTGTCTGTCAACATAAATTGACTGGGGGAGCCTGACCATCGATTGTAAATTACAATTGCCTTGACGGGAAAACCAATTCATGGTAACGCCACCGCCCGGTAGAGAAAGTCTTGGCAGCGAATTGGCTTCGGTTCAAAACTTAGATTGAAAGAATTCGGGTAAAGAGGTGAAGGGGTGCTGAAAGAGAGTGATAAAGTTGGTGCGGTTATGGTCGTGGGGTCCGGGATTGCGGGCATCCAGGCGTCACTTGACCTTGCCAATTCCGGGATGAAGGTATTTCTCGTGGAGAGAGAGATCAGCATCGGCGGCGTTATGGCCCAGCTCGACAAGACCTTTCCCACGAATGACTGTTCGGCCTGCATTCTTTCTCCGAAGCTGGTCGAGGTCGGACGGCATCCCAACGTCGAGATCATGACCGGGCGGACTGTGGAAGCCGTCGAGGGCGAGGCCGGCCGTTTTCGTGTCCGGATGACCAGGGCTCCCCGGTATGTAAACCTGGACAAGTGCACCGGTTGCGGGGATTGCGCCAATGTCTGCCCTGTCTCCGTTCCCTCCGATTTCAACGAAAAACTCAATACCCGCAAAGCCGTTTACCGCCACTTTCCGCAGGCCATTCCCTCCGGTTTCGCGATCGACAAACTGGGGACCTCCCCCTGCAAGGCGGCCTGTCCCACCCATATCAGCGTCCAGGGTTACGTAGCGCTGATTTCGGCGGGAAAGTTCAAGGAAGCCCTGAAGCTGATCAAAAAAGATAACCCTTTTCCGATTGTCTGTGGACGGGTCTGCAACCACCCCTGCGAGGAGGCTTGCAAGCGCGGCGAAGTGGATCAGCCGATCGACATCATGCACCTGAAGCGATTTGTGGCCGATCTGGATCTCAACGACGAAACCCGTTTTGTCCCCGTGGTGAAAGAGAAAAAAGGGAAGAAGGTTGCCGTGATCGGCGCCGGTCCCGCCGGGTTGACCGCGGCGTACTATCTGGCGATTGAGGGGTACGAGATCGACGTTTTTGAAGCCCTGCCGGTGGCAGGCGGCTGGCTTGCTGTGGGCATCCCCGAATACCGCCTCCCGAAGGATGTTCTGAAGGCGGAGATCAGGGTCATCGAGGAGCTCGGCGTCAAGATCCACCTGAACACCCGCATTGGCAAGGATATCACTTTTGAAAAACTCCGGAAGGATTACGACGCCCTCTTCATCGGCTGCGGGACCGTTCTCTCCAGCAAGCTGGACGTCCCGGGCGAAGAGCTTGAGGGGGTTGTCCACGGCGTTGATTATCTGAGAAGGGTCAATCTGGGAGAAAAAGTCTCCCTCGGCAAACGGGTCGCCGTCATCGGCGGCGGCAACGTCGCGATGGATGCCGTCCGGACGGCCGTCCGAACCGGTTCGCAGGAGGTCTTCATCCTCTACCGCCGTTCCCGGGCCGAGATGCCCGCCGCTCCCGAGGAGATCGAGGAGGCTCTCGAAGAGGGAATCAAAATGGAGTTCCTCGCGGCGCCCGTCCGTATCCTTGGTGAGAACGGCAAGGTTACGGGGATTGAGTGTATCCGGATGGAGCTTGGCGAGCCCGATGCCAGTGGCCGCCGCCGCCCGGTGCCGGTAAAAGGTTCCGAATTCGAGATCGCCTGCGATAGCATCGTGCCGGCCATCGGCCAGGCGGCGGACCTGTCGTTTGTCCCGAAGGAGAGTGGCATTGCCATCAACAAATGGAACACCTTCGATGTGGACGCCGTCACTTTCGCGACCAGCGTTCCCGGGGTATTCGCCGGTGGGGACAATGTGACCGGGCCGGCCACGGTCGTCAAGGCCGTCTATGCCGGGAAGGAGGCGGCTGTTTCGATCGACCGCTACCTGCTCGGGGAAGAGATTGCGACGGGGAGGGCGAAGGATTGGAAGAAGGATCTCGCCGACAAGGCCGATGTCTCGAAGGTGGCCAAGCTTCCCCGTGTTGAATATCCACTGCTGGAGGCCAAAGAGCGGAAGAACGACTTTCGGGAGGTGGGGATCGGGTTCGGCGAGGAAGAGGCGATTCGCGAGGCGAACCGCTGCCTTGCCTGCGGCATCTGCTCCGAATGCTATCAATGCGTCGATGCCTGCATCGCAAACGCAATTGACCATGAGATGACCGGTTCCGAGGAGACGATCGAGGTCGGCTCCATCATCGCCGCGCCGGGCTTCGAAGTCTTTGATCCGCGACTCCGGGGCGAGTACGGCTACGGCTTCTATCCGAACGTCGTCACCGCTATCCAGTTCGAGCGGATTCT
>CAIUXU010000358.1 GCA_903903205.1 uncultured Syntrophobacterales bacterium | reverse complement strand
CGCCGTCAGGGGTTTCAAGGATATCCTTCCTCCGGAGACGGACAAATGGCGGCATATCGAAGAGACGGCCCACCAGGTTTTTTTCGCTTTCGGGTTCCGGGAGATCCGCATTCCACTGCTTGAAAAGACGCAACTCTTCTGCCGTGGAATCGGCGAATCGACCGATATCGTTGAAAAAGAGATGTACACCTTCCTCGACCGCGGCGAGGAATCCCTGACGCTCCGGCCGGAGGCGACCGCTTCCGTCATCCGTGCCTACCTGGAACACAGCCTCCATTCCGCCGAAACGGTCACGAAGCTCTACACCATTGGCCCGATGTTCCGGCGCGAGAGGCCGCAGAAGGGGCGTTACCGGCAATTCCATCAGATCGATACCGAGATCCTCGGCCCGGATGACCCGCGAACCGATGCGGAGCTGATCCTGATGCTGCTCCATTTTCTGGAAAAACTCGGGCTTCAGAGCCTGAATCTGGAGATCAATTCCCTCGGTTGCGCCGAATGCCGGCCCGCCTTCCGCGAGGCGATCCTCTCGTTTCTGCGCGGCCGCGAAGAGGAGCTCTGCGGGGATTGCCGCCGACGGATCGGAACCAATCCCCTTCGCGTTTTTGACTGCAAGGTGCCAACCTGCGCCGCGATCATCGCGCAGGCGCCGCTTCTGCCCGATTTTCTCTGCACCGGATGCCGGGACCACTTCGAGAAGGTCCAGTCAGCGCTCGGCCTCTTCAAACTCCGCTTTCGGTTGAATCCCAAAATGGTCCGGGGGCTCGACTACTACACCCGGACCACCTTTGAAGTGACCACCGAATTTCTGGGGGCGCAGAATGCCGTCGTCGGCGGCGGTCGTTACGACCACCTCGTCCGGGATCTCGGCGGCCCCGATATTTCCGGGATCGGCTTTGCGATCGGTTTTGAGCGGCTGGCCGCAATGATTCCGGAAACCGATGCGGACGCTCTTTCCAAAGGTCCTCTCCTTTTCATCGCCGCCCTCGG
Organism: uncultured Syntrophobacterales bacterium; assembly: GCA_903903205.1. Lineage (GTDB taxonomy): Bacteria > Desulfobacterota > Syntrophia > Syntrophales > UBA5619 > UBA5619. The sequence continues at coordinate 915 of CAIUXU010000358.1, read as the reverse complement.
CGAAGCGGCCCTGGAAAAAGCCTTTTTCCTATGCAACAACCTGCGAATGAAGGGAATCCGTGTGGAGATGGACCATGCCGGCCGGAGCCTGAAGAGCCAGATGAAACGGGCGGACAGGTTGAAAAGCGCCTATACGCTGATTCTCGGCGAGCGTGAGATTGCCGAGAACAAGGCCCTTCTCCGAAACATGCTTTCGAGCGTCCAGACCGAGGTCGGCCTGGACAATCTTGAATTAACCATTACAGAATTAGCTGTAATCCCCCAAATTCCCTTTTCGGGGACGACAGCGGTCATCTAAACTGTCATCCCCGAATTCCCTTATCGGGGATCTAAACTGCGAGGTAACCATTTTGACCGATTTTTTGACGATCCGAAAAAGGAGCCATTACTGCGGGGATCTTACCGCCGCGGATGATGGGAAGGAAGTGATTTTGATGGGCTGGGCCCATCGGTGGCGCGATCACGGCGGCGTTGTTTTCATCGATCTTCGGGACCGGGAAGGGATCGTTCAGGTCGTCTTCAACCCGGATGTCAGCGCGGGCTGTCACAGCGAGGCCGGGCGTATCCGGAGCGAGTTCGTTATCGCGGTCCAGGGGCGTGTCCGCCGTCGTCCGGCGGGGATGGAGAATCCCGATCTTAAAACCGGAGAGATCGAGGTGCTGGCCAATGACCTAGAAATCATGAACGAATCGAAGACGCCCCCCTTTGTGCTGGATGGCGCGGCGGAGATTTCCGAGAGCGTTCGCCTCAAATACCGCTACCTCGACCTCCGGCGTCCCGAGATCCAGCAGAACCTGATTCTGCGGAGCCGTGTTGCCGCTGCTACACGTGATTATCTTCACCGCGAAGGTTTTATCGAGATCGAAACCCCTTTTCTGACGAAGAGCACTCCGGAAGGCGCCCGGGACTATCTGG
>CAIUXU010000357.1 GCA_903903205.1 uncultured Syntrophobacterales bacterium | reverse complement strand
GGGAACGGAGGTATTTCATGGCCATCGCTTTGTTCTTGTGCTGCGAACGCTCGTTCTGGCACTGGACCACAATTCCCGTCGGCAGATGGGTGAGCCTGACCGCGGAATCGGTCTTGTTCACGTGCTGGCCGCCGGCGCCGGTGGAGCGGTAGGTGTCGATCCGTAAATCCTTTTCATCGATTTCAATGACAATCCGGTCGTCAACTTCGGGATAGACAAAGACAGAGGCAAATGAGGTGTGACGGCGCGCGCCAGAATCGAAAGGGGATATTCTCACCAGGCGGTGAATCCCGATTTCCGCTTTGGCGTAGCCGAAGGCGTATTCACCCCGGAGGGTCCAGGTTACGCTTTTGATGCCGGCCTCGTCGCCCGGCAGATAATCGATGATGGTGGCTGCAAGGCCTTTTCGCTCCGCCCAGCGCAGGTACATCCGCAGGAGCATCTCCGCCCAGTCCTGCGCTTCCGTGCCTCCGGCGCCCGCATGAATCGAAAGAATCGCGTCCATCGGATCCTGTTCGGAGCCGAGCATCATCTTCAGTTCATCGGCACGAATGGTGGCATTCAGCTTTTCAAGCTCGGCGCGAACCTCTTCCTGCGCCTGATCATCCTGCTCTTCGGAGGCTATTTCGGCAAGAATCCGAAGATCTTCAACGTTGTTTGTTTGCTGCTTCCATTTTTCAACCGCATCCGTCAACTGACTTTTTTCCCGGAGGATTCCGCTTGCCTTTTCCGGTTCATTCCAGAAACCGGCTCGCAAGGATTCCTTCTCCAACTCCCGAATGCGCAACTCCTTTTCAGGGATGTCAAAGGCAGACCCCAACATGTTCGATTCTACGGGCCAGATTGATCAGGGTGTCATGAATTCCTTCCAGCATTTTTCCTTCTCCTTTGCAGAATAAAATAGTGCAGGATCAACACGATTCCGCACAAATAAACAAACGCATCACCATATGCCGCATAAAAGGTCTTTTCGTCAATGTATTTTACCTCGCCCTTCAGAACAGTTCTTTCGAAAAGGTTGGTCCGGGAGATGATTTTCCCCGTGGGATCGATGATGGCGCTGATGCCGGTATTGGCCGCTCGAACGAGGTAAAGGCGGGTTTCGACCGCCCGGAAAACCGTCATCGAAAGATGCTGAAACGGCGCCGAAGATTTTCCGAACCAGGCGTCGTTGGTGATGTTCACAAGCAGATCGGCATTCTTCTGTTTGTAATCCCGCGCCGATTCCGGAAAGATAGCTTCATAGCAGATTAGTACGCCGATGCGGTGTCCGTCGCTTTCAATCGGATTAAATCCCGTTCCCGGCAAAAAGTCGCCGATCCCAACGACGATCTTGCTGATAAAGGGAAAGAATTTTCTCAGTGGCACATACTCGCCATACGGCACCAGATGCACTTTGTCATACCGGCCCGCAACCGCCCCGTCTGGCCTAAGGAGGTAGGCGCTGTTCATATAGGATATTTTCCCACCGCCCTCATCATAACTCGGACTTCCAAAGAGAAGCCTTCGAGCGGACGCCTGTGCGATATCAACAACCTTTGCTCGCAGCGGATTGGGGCCTTCAAAGTAGAAAGGCGCTGCCGTTTCCGGCCAGACGATCAGCCCCCCTTCCGTCGGGATGGAGCCAAGGGAGAGAGAGCGATAGATATTCAGCGTTTGCAATTGATAGCGTTCATTCCACTTGAGGTTTTGATCGATATTTCCCTGAATGAGCGCCACTTCGACGGAAGCCTTTTTCTGGACGGATTCCCGAATTCCAGCCGCGCGAAAATGACCATAGCCATAGATGGCGGCGATTATGACCGACACGATCGCGACTTCCGTTAGCAGATATCTCCTCCGAGACCGGAGCGACCAGAGATCGTACAGCGCAGCGTTAACCATGACAATCGCAAATGATATTCCATAGATACCTGTTATATCGGCGATCTGGATGATGTTTTCGGAGAGGTATTGGGAATAGGCCAAGTTTTCCCAGGCAAAGCCCGTGAGAAGATGGGAACGGGCAAATTCAAGGATGGTCCACAACAGCGGCGCGGAGAGCAGAAGCGCGCCTCCCCTCCCCCGGAGAAAAACAACGCCCATCGCAAAACAGGCCGTGTAGAGGCTCAGGTATGCGGCCAGCAGGAGCATCACCATGATTCCCATGTACAGGGGAAGATTGCCATATTGAACGACGACATTGGAAACCCAGTAGAAGATTCCAATGTGCGCGACCAGACCCGCAAGAAAACCGGCTTTAAACCCCTCCCGGAGGTTTGCACTCCGGAGCGCATAAAAAAGAGGAACCAACGCAACCCAGGCCAGAATTCCGTTTCCAAACTTCGGAAAGCAAAGAAAAAGCAGCAGGCCGGACAAGAGGGCCGCGAACAGGTTTGAAGATGTTTTCAATCTTGTTGTCATGCGGTGACGTTATAGGAGGAAACATCTAAAGAATCAAGACCAAAAGTGACGATCTCGTCAAAAGTAAAACGGTCCTGTTTATTTGCCGAATGTTTCGGCGGGCTGATCGAGCAGAAAGGGGTGTTTCCGGACCTCGGCCTTTTGTGTCACGGAATGGGCCTGCTCCAGCGCCACGGCCGCTGCGTTCTTTTCATGGAACGCGGTGGGTTCGTAGGTCCATCCGGCGGCGAGACGCGCCTCTTCCCGCTTGAGTGATATCAAGGCGAACCGCCCGATCAGCGGCGCGACCAGACGAGTCTTCCAGCCGAAAGTCTTATAGATATCTGCTAGTAACTGTTTAGCGTTCTCTTTCTGGAGGGGATCGTTTCGATACCACTTTGTCATCGCCCAGACGGCCCCTGCGTATGTCGAACGCAGCGGGGAGACCTCCCAGGCAACACGCTTGCGGATGCTCGGTCGCGGATCTTTGCCGTACCGCTGCCAGCCGTTCAGCAGCACCCGGATCATCCGGAGCAGGCTCGGGCCATTCATCGCAAAGTCGCGCCGGAAGGCCTCCAGCAGATATTGTTCTTCCTGACCCGCGGGGATGTGCGGGTGGCGGTAATTGAAGCGGTACTGTCCGTGGGCGTCGGCGGCGGGAAACTCCGCTTCCGACAGCAGCGATCCATCTTGCCGGTGTTTTTCATGGAGGGGCGTCCCCGGAACCGGTGTGTAGAGCATGAACTGGTGAAAAACGGTCTCATGGCCGATCGCATAATCGATGATGGCGTCCATGTTTTCCGGCCGGTGCTCCTCCATCCCGATGATCGAGGAGCCTAGCACGCGGATTCCGTTCGACTGCATGAGATCGACCAGCGCACGCGTATCGACCCCGTCGAGCTTGTCATAGGCGCTTTCTTTCCCTTCCAGCCCCATCCAGACCCAGCCAATCCCCAGTCGCACCAGTTGATCGATCGTATAAGACTTCAAAACCCGAGCGGAGCTGAAAACGTAGATGGCCCAGCTTTTTCCGTTGGCCTCCATCAAATCCAGCAACCGCAGCGCCCGTTTCTTGTGGAGGAGAAAATTCTCGTCCAGGGTGAAAAAAGATTTCACCTTGAGTTTATGCTCCATTTTGCACATCTCGGCAAAGAGCTCATCCCCCGTTTCAAAGAAATTGATAAATTTCCCTTTTCCACCAAACAGGGCGGAAGTAGAACAGAAGTTGCAGCCCATCGGACAGCCGACCGACGGGATCAGGATCGCCGCTGTGCCCCCGGTCTGGTGGCCGATGTCCATCCCCATGATCCGCCCGCCAAAACCCGAGCTCGCTAGCGGGTGGATGACGGGGGCTTTGTCGTCCTGCCCCAGATAACGCTGAAACCAGCGAATTCCTTCGCCGCGGACAATATGGTCCGCATCGATTATCTCCGCGAGTCCCTCCTTGTTGCTGATGTGGCCGCCGATCACGATCGTCGCCTCCGGACGGTGCTGACGGATCAGCTCGCACATCTTCCGGACCTTGCCGATATTGGGCACAATCCCGCTTATACCAATGATATCGTATCTGTTTTTCTGAATTTCCCCGATGAATGTCTCCAGCGTCGGAAAATCCAGCAAGGTGCAGGGGGCTTCGATATTGCTCTGAATCATCATCAACCCGAAGGTACGATGGAACATCCGGAGGGAGAATCCACCCTGGACACGGGTAACTTGATTCTGATACAACTCCATCGGGTTGATGCGGCGGCTTCCGTACTCATCATCCCGCGCATAAGGTCCGAAGACGCTCGTGAGCAGCACGCGGGCGCGATTTCCGAGTGGATGGACTGGCTGATTTCTTTCCGGCATGATAATCTCCTTTTCGAGGCCGTCTAAGGGCGGCACGAAAGCAGTTTAAAAGACGTTAGATGAAAAGAAAAGAGGTAAGTTGTTGTTTTACAATACTTTTACAATTCACATTGGACACAGTTGCAAATGAAACAGGCAAAATGGTTTATCCATCCGGTTTTCGTCTTCACCTTCTCCACGGTCGCCTTGGCGATCTCCCTTCTTCTCTATATTTACTGGTACGTAGGGGTCAGCGAAAACCTGAAATCGGTGATTCTGCGCTACCATCTGGATGGAAATCAGTTTTTCGAGGCCAAAACCTGGGTGGTGATTCTCATCCTTTCGCTGCTTGTCGGCGTCATCATGCTGGGAATACTGATTATTTTCATTTACAATCTCAAAACGCTTCAGCTTTACCGCCTCCAGCACACCTTCATCAACAATTTCACACATGAACTGAAAACCCCGGTAACCTCGCTGAAAATCTATCTTGAAACCTTTGCAAAATACCAACTGCCCAGGGAGGAACAGCTCAAATACATCGGATTCATGCTCCAGGATACCGAGCGCCTTTCCGGAAACATCAACAGCATCCTGAACCTTGCCCGAATCGAAAGCAGACTGCATGAAGGTGAATCGACGCCGGTTGACCTGCCAGAGACCATCCGGCAGTTCATCGCTCAAAACCGGCATCTTTTCCGAGACTGCGACATCGTCGTTGCGCCTCACGCTTCCGGTCCGCTGATCTGCCCACTCATCGTTTCGCTCTTTGAGATGCTGCTCATGAACATCCTGACCAATGCGATGCGATACAACACCTCTGCGAAACCAAAGATCGAAATCACTTTCGAAGAGGATCACGATTCTCTGCGAATTCGCTTCCAGGACAACGGGATCGGCATTCCCAAAGAGGAGCGAAAGAAAATTTTCAGCAAGTTCTATCAAGGGCGGCACGATGAACGTGTGCCCGTGGGGGGAAGCGGTATCGGCCTCTATCTCGTTCAGCAGATCGCCCGGCTGCATCATGGAAAGGTTGTCGCCGACAGCGATGGTGATGGGAAAGGCTCTGTTTTTACCCTCACCCTGCCGACTAAAACAGATAGTGCTAAGGACTGAGGACTTCATCATGAAACAGACGGAACAAAAACGCATCCTGATTGTCGAAGATGATGTTCATATCGCCGAAGGGTTAAAGCTGAATCTCACACTGCAGGGCTATGAGGCGGTTATTGCCGGCAGCGGAACCGCTGGTCTCAAGATGTGGAAGGAGTGGAATCCACAGTTGATTATCCTCGATATCATGTTGCCGGGCATGGACGGATGGTCCGTTTTGCGCCACATCCGCCTGGAGGAGGAGCGGCTCCCGATTCTGATCCTCTCTGCGAAAGGGACGCCGGACGATCGGGTCAAAGGTTTTTCCTGTGGCGTCGATGACTATCTCGCCAAACCGTTTAACCTTGAGGAATTTCTGCTCCGGGTCCAGCGTCTCTTGACCAGGGCCTCCTGGGGCAAGCACCCGGAGGGCGGCGGACCGGAAGAGACGACAGAATCGCTGGAATACAGTTTCGGCGGTAATACCATTGACTGGCAGACCCTGACCGCATCCTGCAGACAGGGAACCATCCAGTTGACGGAGCAGGAGGCCAAACTGCTGAAGGTTTTTATCGCCAACCGCGGGAAACCGCTGTCGCGCAAGCTGCTTCTGGAGGTGGGATGGGGCTACTCCGGCATAACCTCCACCCGAACCGTTGACAATTTCATCGTCCGCCTCCGGAAATATTTCGAGGAGGATCCGCAGAATCCCGTCTTCTTCCGGAGCCTGCGCTCCGTGGGGTATCTGTTCGACCATCCCTGACGGGGAAAAAGGAGAAAACCGTGGCTTTTCTCATGGCCCTCGATCAGGGCACGACCAGTTCCCGCGCGATCATTTTTGATGACGGGGGCGCCATTGTCGCTTCGGCGCAACAGGAGTTCCGTCAAATCTATCCCCAGCCCGGCTGGGTCGAACACGACCCCGTCGAAATTTGGGAAACCCAAGCCGGCGTGGCAACCATCGCGTTAAAAAATGCGGGGCTTGGCAGCGGGGATATCGCCGCAATCGGCATCACGAACCAGCGGGAGACAACGGTTGTCTGGGAGCGGGCCACGGGCCGACCAATTTGCAACGCAATTGTCTGGCAGGACCGGCGGACCGCAGCCGTCTGTGACCGTCTTCGGGCGGACGGTCACGAACCGCTCATCCGCAGCAGGACAGGACTTGTTCCGGACGCCTATTTTTCTGGGACCAAGATCGCCTGGATACTCGATCATATCCCAAATGCGCGCAAAATGGCCGAACAGGGACGCCTCGCCTTCGGTACGATCGATTCCTGGCTGATCTGGAACCTGACCGCCGGAGAACAGCATCTCACCGACTGCTCCAATGCTTCGCGGACAATGCTTTTCAACATCCATTCGGGATGCTGGGATGACGAGCTTCTTCAGATCCTGAATGTTCCCCGGGCCATTCTGCCGGAAATCCGCTCCTCCAGCGAGGTCTATTGCGAGACCCGCACCCCTTTCTTCCCGATTCCGATCCCGATCGGCGGCGCGGCGGGGGACCAGCAGGCTGCCCTCTTCGGTCAGATGTGCACGAAGCCGGGAATGGTGAAAAACACCTACGGAACAGGATGCTTCATGCTGATGAACACGGGGACAACCCCCATTGCGTCGGCGAACCAACTGCTCACCACCGTCGCCTGGAAGATCGGCGACAAAACCGATTACGCGCTCGAAGGGAGCGTTTTCATCGGGGGCGCGGTCGTCCAGTGGCTGCGGGACGGGCTTGGCATCATCCGCTCCTCCGCCGACGTGGAGGCTCTCGCCCGAGAAGTCGAGGATACAGAAGGGCTCTACCTTGTCCCCGCCTTCTCCGGCCTTGGCGCGCCCCACTGGGACCCCTATGCCCGGGGAATCCTGATCGGCATCACCCGCGGAACCAGCGCGGCCCACATCGCCCGCGCCGCGCTGGAGAGCATCGCCTACCAGTCGATGGATCTGCTTGATTGCATGACGGCGGATGCGGGGATCAAGATTGGAGAACTTCGCGTGGACGGCGGCGCCACCGTAAACGATACCCTGATGCAGTTTCAGGCTGACATTTTACGCTTGCCTGTCGCGAGGCCGCCCTTTCACGAGACGACGGCGCTGGGGGCGGCCTGCCTGGCCGGTCTCGCCGTCGGCTGCTGGAAGAACCTTGAGGAGATCAGCAATCGCGTGCAGGTGGAAAAGAGGTTTCTGCCGAAGATGGATGGAGAGAAGGTTGGCCGGTTGACCAGGGGATGGAAACGGGCGCTCGAACGCTCCCGGAACTGGGTTGAAAGCTGATTAAAACGAAGGAGGATCGATCATGAAACACCAGGAAGGGTTTTTCAACGGCGTACGAGGTCACCAGATCTATTACCAGTGTTGGCTTCCGGAAACCGAACCGAAAGCCGTGCTCCTCGTTGTTCACGGCCTCGCGGAACACGGCGGCAGATACATGAACCTGGTCAACCATTTCCTGCCGCTGGGCTACGCCGTGTATGCGATCGACCACCTCGGACATGGACGGTCTGAAGGCACGCGGGTCTATGTGGAACGGTTCACAGATTTTACAGAGACCATCTCATCATTCAGGGAGATGATCCGCAGTTGGCAGAAGGGGAAACCGGTTTTTCTCGTCGGCCACAGCATGGGGGGGCTGATCGGCGCAATCTATCTGTTCTCCCACCAGAAGGAGCTCGCCGGCGCGATTCTTTCGGGACCCGCGGTGAAGGCGCCGGACAACATCTCTGCGGTCACCCTGTTCGCCGGTAAGGTTCTTTCCGCCCTGATGCCCAGGCTCGGACTGATCCAGCTGGATGCGGAAGGGGTGTGTCGTGATCCGGCAGTGGTCAAGGCATACATGACCGATCCCCTGGTGTATGGCGGAAAGGTGACGGCACGGTTGGGCGCCGAAATGATCAAGGCGATGGGGCGGGTCGGTGCAGAAGCGTCCAGGATCACCCTTCCGCTGCTGATCCTCCAGGGGGGCGCAGACCGTTTGGTCAACCCCTCCGGCGCGCAGATGCTCTATGATGGGGTTGCCTCCGCAGATCGGAAGATCATTCTCTACGAAGGCTTTTACCACGAGGTCTTCAATGAACCGGAGCATGTTCGCGTACTGCTGGATGTCGAGAAGTGGCTTACCGCGCATCCTGGCTAATCTCGTTTTTCAGTCATCCTGGACGATTTCAGGAAAATCCATGAGAAAGTGAATCCTGCCATCACGGCGGTTTTGGTCTTGATCAGCGGACTCTCTTCAAATGCGGCGCCCTGGAGAAAATCCAGACTGACAAAGGCGTTGATTGTAAATGGTTTCAGATTCTTGTTCAAACCCAATGTGAGGGTCGATCCGCTGTATCCGCCGCCGGGATCGTATGAGCGGCGTGACGGTGTTGCATAGGGTGGATCGATGGCGTACACGTATCGGTGATAACCCGCGTCGGTAAACCGGGGACCGACCGAAATGCCCATGTTCACCCCGGAGCCCGTGATCAGATCGGCTTTTTCAAAAACAAGTCGCGGGTGAAATACCCACCCTTGGTGACGAACCGAAGAGAAATCGGTCGAAAAAGCAGCCCGGACCGGCAAGGCGAGCGTCAGTTTGTAGCGGTCCTGCCTGTTTTCCAGCAGGGTTACATTGAGGGAAGGGCCTATTTCAAAGGTCGGATCGATATCAGGCAACCCCCGACGGTCCAAATTATCCGAACTTTTCACGGGCACGCCGCCGTTGAGGCTGACATCCAGCAACAGCCGGTCTGTTTGAAAGATGCGACCGGAAATGCGATCCCTTTCAACCCGGAGGATATCGCCGCGGTAAACGAAGTAGGGATAGGGAACCAGATAACGCCTGTTTTCGTCAGAGCCGCGGTAATCGGGCGCCTGGAGGATAAGAAACCCCGCGCCAAGTTCCCAGAGCGGTCTTTCTTGACCCCAGGTCGGTGCCGGAGATAGAACGATCAATACAATCAATGTGATAAATATATGGATCCACTGACGTCGAATACGCATTTTCGGGTTCTCCACTTCTCTGAATTAACTTTCATCGGCACGATATACTAAAAACTAAAAAGATTCCCCTCTTTTTCAATGTCCGGAAACTTATCTCCGGAACCATTTATGTTGACACTTCTGGCTATTTGGCTTAGATGACTACGCATGCATCAGCCATGTGACCGAAAATTACAGGGTTCGGAGGGATCGTATGAAGAATAAATTATCATGGAAACGGGCCTGCTTTTCTTTTGCCACCGTTCTCATCCTCTTTGTGATCTTCAGTGTGGCCATGAAGAGCCCTCTTCACGCCGGTTTCTGGGATTCGATGAATGAAACCATGCTTCTTAAACGCCTGATCGGCAAGGGCGACGTCATTGGCTATGAACGAAACGTGGATACGAAAGACCCCCTTTTTCCTCTTGAAGTTCTCAATGACGGTTTCAAAATGATTCGTGTCTATCAGGATTTTCCCGGAAATTTCATGGTCGAATGGTCCTGGCGGGTGATGTTAAAAAACAAGTCATCCCGAATGGTTGAAATTACTTTTGAGTATAAACTTCAGGATCAGGATGCTTTCCTGCTGGTATCAAGCAAGGAATTTTTCAAGAAAATTGCCGTGGGCGAAACCGTTAGCATTGAGAAAACCGATCTTCTCCCGTTTGAAACAGCCAAACGGGCCACGAACAGCAACTGGTACATCCATCTTCAAGACTGATCGAGGTGACGTCGCTGCCACAGCCCGGCGCAGCCGGTGAATGCCCATTCCGTTATTCGTTGACTCTCGTCGTAAATTCGAGATGCACGCCGTCGGGCAGGACGACAAATTGAATCTGGTTGCCCTTGTTGGGCCCCTGGTCAACAAACAGGGGGCGTGGCGAGAGGGTCCGGATGCGATCGTCGTATTTTTTGCACGCGGCCACCACCTCATCCACGTCATCAACCACAAAAGAGACATGAAAATGTCCCATGTCCACCATGCGCGGCCGGTAATGCTGGCGATCGGCCGGACCGCTGTAATCTTGCAGTTCCAGTGAATGCCCTGCACAGTCCATGTAGGCGATCATCACCTGGGCGCCCGGAACACCGGTAATGAAGGACTGGTTCGCTGGATCACGCGGCGCCTTGTCGATCAGCTTGAATCCCAGAACCTCCTGGAAAAATCCGATGGTCCAGTCGAGATCAACGACACAAAACCCTGTGTGAAACGTTCGTTTGATGGTGTATGGCATGCCTTTCTCCTTTGATTTTATTATTGTTTGCCTTGCGTTATCCAGACTTGGGGAAGATCCATCTTGGCCAGTTCCTCAAAATGATGCTGCACTTCCGTGTAGAGCTTTTTGTACATGGGGAACAACTGGTTGTAGGCAAGATGCGCCTTGGGGTTTGGTTGAAATTCTTTTCCCGGAACGACAATTTCCTCCATTGCGGTAGGCAGATCCGGATAGACGCCTTGGCTGACACCGGCCAGGACCGCTGCGCCCAGCACTTCCGTGTGGCTTTGGATCAGACTAACCACTTTTTTCCCCAAAATATCGGCGATGATCTGGTTCCAGACTTCACTCGCTGCTGCGGCGCCGCCGATCCGCAGCTCCTGAATATCAACGCCATTATCGGTTTCAAGAAGCTCTATGACATGCCGGATGGCAAAAGCGGCGCCTTCCAGCACCGACCGAAAGAAATCATTGCGATTGTGGCCCAGGGTAACACCGAAAAACACCCCGCGGGCATAGGGGTTCCAGATGGGGGTTCGCTCTCCGGAAATGTAAGGCAGAAATAACAATCCCTTGCTTCCGGGAGGCGCCTGGGCGGCCTGGGCGGTGATCAGGTCATAGACATCTCCGCCGGTCAAGTCGGCAACCCCTTGCTCCATTTGGCAAAAAGTGTCGCGAATCCAGCGTAACGAGGAACCCACCCCATTGACGGCCCCGATATAGAGCCAAAGATCGGGAAGAACGTGGGTGCAGTTCATAAAGCGGCTGTCAAACCGGGCTTTCCCCAGCGGGCCTGAAACCCTGGCCGCGGTGCCCATGATGACAAAGCACTCGCCTTGTTTTATCACCCCGGTCCCGATGGAAGCGCCGATGGTATCCATACAGCCGGCAATCACCGGAGTCCCCGCCCTTAAACCGGTCAAAAGCGCGGTCTCCGCGGTCACTTTTCCGACCACTGCATCAGATGGCTCTGGCCGGGGAAGCTTATCTTCAGGGATATCGAGCGCCTTCAAAAAAGGCTGGTGCCATTCCTTTTTGCGAATATCGAACAAGAGTGTCGTCGAGGCCCGCGAATGGTCAATGGTGAACTCTCCGGTGAAACGGGCCACCAGATACCCGCCTGGAACCATAAGCTTGTATGCCGCTCGAAATGTTTCAGGTTCATGGTGTTTCAACCAGAGGATCGTCGGCAACGAATAGGCGCCTGGCGCAACGGGATTTCCGGTGATATCAAAAACCGTATCCGAATCCAGTATACTTTTTATTCGGTCCACTTCAGGCAAGGCGCGCTGGTCCCAAAGCATGATCGCCGGCCTTAAGGGCTTGCCCTGGCGGTCAACCGCAACAAGCCCATTGGTACAGCCGATACCAATGGCTAAAATCTCCTCCGCAGGCACGTCGCGAATTGCATCTCGAACCGCTTTGACCGTCGCCTGCCACCACACCTCGGCATCGTGTTCGGCCTGCCCGGGTACGGTACTGATCATCTGATACTCGCCGTAGCCGGTTCCCACCAGTTTGCCGTCAATGGTAAAAACGCCGGCCTTAGCGCCGGTTCCGCCGATATCGATGCCAAGCAAATAGGGACCTTTTTTCATGAATCTTTTCTACCTCTATCGTATCTTTCGCGAAGCAACGCTATGACTTAAGGCGTGCCGCCAAGCGACTCGCAATCCGAAAAGCGCAAGTGAGCCCTTCCGGATTGGCTTTCCCCTGACCTGCGATATCGAATGCCGAACCATGCGCAGGTGTGGCAATCGCGATCGGCAGGCCGCCGTGCACGGTGACGCCTCGGTCGAAACCCAGCAGCTTGGTGGCGATTTGACCCTGGTCATGGTACATTGAGACGACGGCGTTATAATTCCCTTTTTGGATACGCAGGTAGATGGTGTCTGCCGGGAAAGGGCCTTCGGCATGGATGCCTGCCGCCCTGGCCATTTCTATCGCCGGTGTGATGGCCTCCATTTCTTCCGAGCCGAACATTCCGCCTTCGCCGGCATGGGGGTTGAGGGCAGAGACGGCCAGTCGCGGGTTTTCAACACCAAATGTTCGCAGGACGCCATCCATGAACCGGATCGTGTTGGAGACATTTTCCCGGGTGATCAAGGCGCTGACCTGACCGATCCCGATGTGAGAGGTCACCCGGGTGGTCCAAAGGTCGTCCAGCACATTCACTTCGCCAGGAATATTCGGCCGGTTGTATTTTTCTTTGAAAAAGTCAAGTTCACTGTGATAGGGCGATCCACCCAGGAGCATCGCCTCCTTGTTGAAAGGCGCAAAGACAAATCCGTCTACCTTTTTGTCCAGCGCCAGGTTCAGCATCCAGGAGAGGGTATCAAAAACCGCCTTGCCAGATTTGGCGTTGACCTTTCCCACGGTGACTTCCGCTTCGGAAATGGTGGGAAAGTCGTGAAAAGCAGG
>CAIUXU010000356.1 GCA_903903205.1 uncultured Syntrophobacterales bacterium | reverse complement strand
GCGGTATGCGAGGCAAGGCGGAACGCGGATTTCGTCATCATCGGCCGCACGGACGCGCGGGCGATCCATGGCATAGACGAGGCCATTCGCCGTGCCCTGATGTACTGCGAGGCCGGGGCGGACATGATCTTCGTCGAATCCATGATGAGCGTGGAGGAGATGCGGAAGGTCGCCAAGGCCATCCCGAAGCCTTTGAAGGCAAACATGAATGAAGGCGGGAAGACCCCTCCGGTCCACTACAATGAACTCTATGAGATGGGGTACAAACTGATCAACTATTCCGGCATGCTGCAGCGGACGGCCATCCGGGCGATGGCGGACGTGGCGGAGATCCTCAAGCGCGAGGGCACGACCGCATCGGCCTATCCGGGAAAGATCTGCGACATGACCGAGCGCAGTGAACTCCTGGGGCTTTCCCAGTTCTACGAATTGGAGGAGAGACTCTACGGAAAGTTTCTCGAGACCGAGGGAAGCTGGCGCAAGGAGCTGGACGAACAGTCCGCCGCACGGAAGTCTGGAGCCTGGAAGATCCCGATCTGAACCCTAAGCGACTGACCGTGGGTTCGAGGAATTTGTGAGACAGAAACTTCTCTCTAAAACCAAAGGGGTACCGATATGGGGAAGACCATCGCGGAGAAAATACTGGGGAAGCACGCCGGAAGGGAAACGACGGCAGGCGAGATTGTCATGGCCGATCTGGACTTTATCATGTCGGTCGACGGCAATCGCCCCCTGAGCATTCAGGTTTTCAAGGAGATGGGGGGCAAGAATCTCTTTGATCCCAAAAAATTTGCCCTGGTGATTGATCATGCCCCATCCTCACCGACAGCGACTGTGGCCAACACCCTGAAGCTGGTAAGGCAGTTCGCCCACGAACAGGGTTGCATCCTTTACGAGGCGGGCGAGGGTTCCTGTCACCAACTCCTGCCGGAGCGGGGCCACGTCCTGCCGGGGAATCTGGTCATCGGCACGGATTCCCACACCTGCACCTATGGCGCTCTGAACGTCTTCTCAACCGGCGTAGGCGTAAGCGATGCCGCAGCGGCCATGATCTCCGGCAAGTTGTGGTTCAAGGTTCCGGAAACCCTCCGCTTCGTTCTGAAGGGACGTCTGCCTGCCGGCGTGTATGCCAAAGACCTGATCCTCCACCTCATCGGCAGTGTGACAGCGGACGGCGCCACCTACAAAGCCGCCGAGTATGTGGGAGAGGCCATCTCGGCCTTGAGCATGGATGGGCGGCTGACCATTTCAAATATGGCCGTGGAGATGGGGGCCAAAGCGGGCCTGATGGAGGCCGATGAGAAAACCCTGGCCTGGCTGAAGGGCCGCACTTCCCGCCCCTTTGAACCGGTCGTCTCCGACCCCGATGCGAAGTTCGCCGATGTCCTGGAATACGATGTTTCCAAACTCACCCCTCAAATTGCCCTCCCCCATCGGGTCGATAATGTTGTCCCCGTGGAAGAGGCCCTGGGGAAACCCATCCAGCAGGCCAACATCGTCGCCTGTACAAATTCCCGCCTGGAAGATCTTGAAATCGCCGCATCCATCCTTTCCGGTCGGCGTGTCCATCCCGGGGTGAGGCTTTATGTGGTCCCCGCTTCCCGCCCCGTCCAGATGGAGGCTCTGCGACGCGGCTTCCTGCAGACGCTCCTGGAGGCGGGCGCCATCATGGGGATTCCCGGATGTGACGCCTGCTCCGGAGGATCACATTTCGGTGTGGCCGCCGACGGCGACCATGTCATTACCACCGCCAACCGAAACTTCCGGGGACGTG
This sequence comes from uncultured Syntrophobacterales bacterium, assembly GCA_903903205.1. GTDB lineage: Bacteria > Desulfobacterota > Syntrophia > Syntrophales > UBA5619 > UBA5619. The sequence continues at coordinate 765 of CAIUXU010000356.1, read as the reverse complement.
TCGCCAATCCGGAGGCCTTTATCTACCTGGCGTCGCCGGCTACGGTGGCCGCTTCGGCCGTGGAAGGCAAAATCGCCGACTGCCGAAAATACATGAGGTGAACCATGCAGCTTAAGGGAAAAGCCCATATTTTTACAAACGATGTCAACACGGACGACATCATCGCCAGCAAATACAAGTCTTCCACAACGGACATGCTTGAAATGTCCAAATATCTCATGGGCAACATCGATCCCGATTTTGTCCGGAGGATCGCGCCGGGGGATTTTATCGTGGCGGGAAGCAATTTCGGGTGCGGTTCATCCCGGGAGACGGCGCCGCGGGTAATCAGGTTGGCGGGACTTTCGGCCGTGCTGGCCAAAGGATTCGCCAGAATCTTTTTCCGCAATGCCATCAATGTCGGGTTGCCGGTGGTGGAGTGCGACACCGACAAAATCAAAGGGGGCGACCAGTTGGAGGTGGACCTGAGCGCCGGCCTGGTCCGAAACATCACCCAGGAAACGGAGATCAAGATAGCGCCGCTCCCCCCGGTGATGCTGGAATTACTGAACGACGGAGGGTTATCGGAGCATTTCAAAAAGCACGGGACCTTCCACCTGCAGAGTATCCGGGAGGAGAAATGACGTCCAGCGGATTCTGACGGCGCCTCTTTGGGCCTGTCGGAGGTGTTAAACTTTTATCAAAGGAGGAAGACGGCTATGCTAGACAAAACGGTTCGTGTGGCACTGGTAACCTTCGCTGCAGCCACGTTACTCATGGTTGCAG
>CAIUXU010000355.1 GCA_903903205.1 uncultured Syntrophobacterales bacterium | reverse complement strand
TGCGGGCGCCGATTTTCTCTGCTATGTGACGCCGGCCGAGCATCTGGGGCTTCCCACCGTCCAGGACGTGCGCGAAGGGGTGATCGCATCGTGTATTGCGGCGCACATCGGGGATCTGGAGAAGGGGGTTACCGGGGCGTGGCAGAGAAACGAAAGCATGTCCCGGGCCAGGAGGCGCTTCGACTGGGAGGCGATGTTCCGGCTGGCCATCGATCCGGTGAAGGCAAGACGGGTACGCTGCATGACCGAGGATCGGGATAAAGATGTCTGCACCATGTGCGGCGAGCTCTGCGCCATCAAGACGTACAACCGCTTCCTGGATGGCAAATCCGCCGACTGAGGCAGGAGAGTCAAGGACCGATTCGCCGGTTGGGGTCGGGCGCTCATTGCAGCGGGATATATCCTGGGCAGTATTTTCTGAGGAGACAGAGATGATCAGGCAAAACATCAATTATACCCTTTACCTCGTGACGGATCGACGCTGGCTTGGCGAAAGAACCCTCTGGGATGACATCGAAGCGGCCATTCTCGGTGGTGTAACCCTCGTTCAGCTTCGTGAAAAGGAGATCTCCTCGAAAGAATTTCTCGATCTCGCGCAAGAGGTGAAAACCGTAACCGACCGGCATGGCATCCCGCTGATCATCAATGACCGGATCGACATTGCGCTTGCTGTCGACGCCGACGGCGTCCATCTCGGCCCGGAGGATCTGCCCGTTTTGATTGCCCGTAAATTGCTGGGCGACGGGAAGATCATCGGCGCATCCGCCGCCTCGGTGGACGAGGCGCTGTCGCTTCAGGCGCAGGGCGTGAATTATCTGGGGGTGGGCGCGGTCTATCCGACCGCCACGAAACGGGGGACGGAGAAGGTCAGCCTGGAAGAGCTCCGAAGAATAAAAGCGGCTGTCCATGTTCCGGTCGTGGCGATCGGCGGCATCCATGCGGAGAATGCAAGGCCGGTCATGGAAACAGGGGTGGATGGAGTGGCCTTGGTCTCCGCCATTATGGACCAAACGGACATCCGGGAAGCGGCCCGGAGGCTCTTACCCCTGCTGAAAGGAGCGGAGCGATGAATGGAACCCGATACCGCTGGTCCGTGCTGTGGGCCACATTTGTGACCTATCTTTTCGACAGCTACGATTTGATGGTCCTGGCCATCGCGATGCCGGTTCTGCTGAAGGTCCTGAATATATCCCTTCCCGAAGGCGGGCTGCTCGGATCCGCGACGATGCTGGGTGCGATGGCCGGAAGCGTGCTGTTCGGGCTGATTGCCGAGAATCACGGCCGGCGTTTTGCGCTCCTGCTGGCCCTCATCTGGCTCGGGATCGGGATGGGGGTGGTCTATTTCATGGACTCCTGGACCCATTGGCTGGTCCTCCGGTTCGTGACGGGGATTGCGATCGGAGGGATCTGGGGTCCCTGCGCCGCGCTGATTGCCGAGCACTGGTCGCCGGAGTACCGCGGTCGCGCCGCGTCGTTTGTGTTCAGCAGTTTTGCAATCGGCGCCGTTGCGGCCTCGCTGGTCGGGCGGATGGTCCTCCATGTCGAATGGCAATGGTTGTTTGTCGCAGGGACCGTTTCCATTCCGGCCGCGCTGCTGGTTCTCCGTCTTGTGCCCCCCGATCCGGACCGATCGGCATCGGCCGACGGCCATCATGGGAAATCCAGTGTGGGCATCGGGGCCATATTTCAAGGCGGTCTGGCCAAAACCACCTTTCTCGCGACGCTGGTCAGCGTCGTCAATCTGGCGGGCTACTGGGGTGCCGCCTTCTGGATACCGACCTTTCTGACGAAGGAGAGGGGCCTGAGCCTGACGACCATGGCCGGGTTCTCCTTCGTCATGTACATCGGGATGTTTTTCGGGTTTCAGTTCTTCGGCATGCTCTCGGACCGAATCGGTCGCCGCCGGGCGATGATTGCCGCCTTTGTCACCGTTGCTGTGGCAGTCGCGGTCTATATCGTGGTTCGCCATCCCATGTTCCTGTTCTGGTGGGGGATTGTGGTCGGTTTTGGCCTCTGCGGTTCCGGCGGTGTGCTGGGGGCGTATTATGCGGAGCTCTTCCCGGAGCGGGTCCGCGCGTATGCCGGCGGCTTCTGCTGGAACATGGGTCGCGTCGGGGCGGTGCTGGCGCCTTTCACGATCGGTTATATCGGCAAAATCCACGGCCTGGAGACGGGTCTTGCCGTCACCTGTGTGATCTATATCCTTGGAGCCGCGATGCTTTTGTTGCTGCCCGAGACCTTTCGAGGGCGGAGGGGTAAGTGAGAAAGATGCCGGGAATTCATCTTGAGGACTATCTCGACCGAAAAACCCTGATCCTGGGCGATGTCAATACTGGAAAGACCACTCTGACGCGAAAAGTATTGGAGGCGCTGTTGCGCTCTCGGGATCTTGCAGGGCGGATCGCAATCGTGGATTTGGCGCCGGATATTTCGGTAAAACTGGCAAAAGAGAAGGGACTCATTGGCGTCGGTGGAAAATTGCTGCCGCCGGAGGGGCAAGACATCCTCTATCTGAGCGGCCAGCTTGAGCCGCCCCGCCTCAGTTCAAAGACGGAAGAAGAGGCGATCGAAAAGGCCCGGAAAAACCGGCAGATCATCGAAGATCTCCTCCGCAAGGTGCAGGCGCGGGACATCCTGCTGGTCAATGACGTCAGCATCTATCTCCAGGCGGGAACGACGGAAAGCCTTACCCGGTGGCTGGATCAGGCTGCAACAGTCATTGCCAACGGCTACTGGGGTGAAAGGCTGGGGGGAGGGGCGCTGACCAAACGGGAAAGAGCCGAGACGGCGAAGCTCAAGACCTATTTTGAGCGGACGGGTAGGGTTCTGATTCTGGATCGCCAGCCTATTTAACGGTCGCGAAGGGCATAGGTTCCCGTTTTCCGGAACCGGGAGCAGACCACGTGGGGCCGGTCCGCGTTGATCGATTCGAAGGCTTCCCTTACCTTTTGCGCACTGTAACTCAACTGGCAAGCCCGCTCTAAAATGAAAAATATTGTACGAATGATGGTTGAAGCAAAGACCAGTACAGTGAATCGCGTAGCCTTTAAAGAAAATTTTCAGTGAATATTTTCTCCTTCGTTGAAGGCGCGAATCCGCGCAAGGGGGGTTTAGGGTTAGTTGGTGTTCCGTGGATTGGCAAGAGTGTGGCAGAGCGTGGGCACCAGGTTGTTTTGAGCATC
>CAIUXU010000354.1 GCA_903903205.1 uncultured Syntrophobacterales bacterium | reverse complement strand
ACCCTTGCGACTTTTTGCAAGGGGCGTGTCGCCTGCTCTTCAAGTGGAACTTCATCCTTGGCTCGTCACAATTCAATTCTGGCCTTATAAAATCTTTAAAAAACTGCTGCTTAATTCCAAAAAAACCTCAAATAACCTCAAATAAATGGGTCCTTTCCACTCACACAAACACATACAGGCGCCCAACGTGTACCACTCTCCCAGTTGCCCATTTAATTCCAATATAAACAGCCATTTGAGCCTTTTATGCTTCTTTCCTTACTCTCTGTATATCAATTTCCCGGTGCCAAGAAATTGTTCTCTTCCTCCCATTCCATCCTCGCGAAGCGTTCTTGCAGAAGCGGTTATCATCCATGAGCAAAAAGGTTTTTAACACCGCTGTAATTGACATAGCGAAGTCTGACAGATATTTTTTAACGAAACACTTTCACACGGCACAATCGAACGAAGCAGAGAGAAGCCTTTGTTCCCGACGGTACCGGGGGTTTCTATTTCACAATCAATCCCCGTGACGAAGCCATTACAATCACAGTTGCGAGACGGTTACCGTCACCGTGATCGCCATGTTCGGCGTGCCATGGACCACCAGGTAGGCCCCTTCAGGAACCTTGTCCGGCATCGCGCGAATGGTCATCCCCTGGATGACGCAGGCCAGCAGCGCGAACTGGTCGTCGTAGAGATACCAGGCACCGGCACCGGCTACGGTCAGCGCCGAGGCCGCAGGCAGCTTGCGCCACTCGCCCAGTCCCTCGGCGCCGATCGGGATTGCGGTCTGGTCGGCCCCCAAGACTGGGACGGTTTCCAGAGGCCGGTACAGCGTACTCCCCTTGAGCAACCATTCCTCCCCACTCCGTTCCTCGACGATCAGATCATTGAGATCACGGGCTGCGACCTTGGTACACATCAACGCGCGTGCATCGCTAATGCTGGGATCGACGACTTTGTTGTCGGCGATCAGATAACCGGGCAGCCCCGGGTCCTGGAAGAGTTTGAACAGGGGCGACGACATGCCCTGGGCCAGAAAGGTGCCGTAGGGGTCATTCACCATCAACCAGCTTTTATCGAGCCGAGCCTGCCATTTGGCGGAAAGGGGCGCCAACGGAGTTAACGCCTGACCCAGGATTTGGTTCGATTCATAGTGCTTGAGTCCGGAGGGCGCACGGTAGGCCAGATGACGGCGACCATCTGCTTCAACTATGAACAAGGCCTGGTCGGGAGCGCTGTCGGCAATCCAGTCGCCGCCCTCGCGCCTCTTGAGACCTGCCAGGATCGCCGACCATTGTCCGTTGGCAAAAAACGAATAGGTCAGGCTTTGGTCGTCTCTTCCGAGGCGGTACACATTCCCGCTGGCATAGCCGCCGGTCACCGCGAGCAGCTCCGCCTCGCTGGTCGGGGTTGTGGGTGGAGGATTGGGTACCATGGGGTCTGGCATCCGTCCAATGCTTCCCCGCTCGACCAGGGCACGCAGCATGATCCGCTCGGCGAGTGTCTCGACCTCCAGACTGCCCCCGGCCTTCATGATCATAACCGCCAAGCGCTCGTTCGGGGCGATGTCGAACTGGGTTGCAAAATAGTTGGAGCCGCCATTCTTGTGCCAGGCGGTCACACCGACCGCCGCCAGACCGGGTTGACGGACACCGTCCCAGCCGAGACCAAAATCGTTGATGTTCAGCGGGTTAAGCGGTAGGGTCGCCGATT
>CAIUXU010000353.1 GCA_903903205.1 uncultured Syntrophobacterales bacterium | reverse complement strand
GTCTGCACCTCGATCTCGATCCCTTTTTTCATCTCCTCATAAAGGAGCGCGGCCTGACGTTCACGGGCTTTTGCCTCGGAGACATCGGCCTTCCGCAGCCCTCCATCGAAGAAGGGAAAATTCAGGGCTACCCCGCCATAGATGCTCTCCCGATTCAGACTTGACGTGGCCGGGTTTTGATCGACCCCGGCATAGACTCCGAAAACAGAGATGGAGGGCCAGAAGGCGCCTTCTGCAATTTTGATCTGATCAGCGGCGATCTGCTTCTGAACATCCATACTTTTGAGGTCCGCTCTTACTGCAAAAGCCCTCTCCTGGAAAACGGTAATTGCCGGAGTGTCGCTCGCCGGTACCGGCACTTCCCGGAGCATGAAGGCGTCTTTGATCCCGACGTTGCTCGCAAGGACGGCCATCGCCAGTTCCAGACCGTTTAGTGCCTGAAGGCGGTCCGACTTCGCCCCGGACAGCTCCCCTTCTGCCCGGAGGAGGGCCGTCTTGGTCACCTCGCCAACCCTGAGCCGTTTTTCAGCCGCCTCGCGGTATTTCGTGAGGCGTTCCAGATTGGAATCGGCGATTTCAAGACCCTTCCGGGCCATAAGGACGTTGTAGTACGCGGCAGCCACATACCGGAGAAGATAGTCTTCACGAATGGCTGTGAGGTCATACCTGCTCTTCGTCACGTTCTGCCGGGAGATCCCGAGCGCCGTCAGTTCCCGGCCGCTCAGGGAGACGGTCTCATCGACCCGAACTCCCCAGCCGAAAGCCGACTCCGGCTGCAGGACACCCCCCGTTGCGGTCAACTTCTTTTCCGAATACTGGGTGTAGCCTCCTGTCGCCGTCAGGCGGGGCAGCAGGTAGGAAAAAGCCTTGTCATTGCCCGTCTCGGCGATCGTGAGGTTTTCCTCCGCCACCTTGAGCTTTTCAGAACGGGCCAGGGCGATCCTGCAGAGATCGTCCAGAGAGTACTCCTCCGCTAAAAGGGAGGCCGGCGTCGCCAGACAGAGAGAAAAGACGATAGCGCCTGCCGCCAGTAATAAAAACACCTTTTTCATGCTCACTCCTCTCACTCACCGCCGGGTCTGGTGACCCGGTCTACATCCCATCCGGTGCGGCAACCCCCATCGCCCGTTCCAGCTTCGCCCGGCCAATGCCGCAATCTCCGAGTGCGTTATCGTGATCCGACCTTGCCCTGGTCAGAAGGGTCTGGGCGTCGATCACATCGGTCGAGGTTCCGACTTGCTCCCGATATCGCTCGGTGTTGATCCGGAAATTCTCTTCGGCCTGCTCGGTCGCCTTTTTGGCCACATGGACCTGCTTTTCCGCCTCATGGAGCAGGAGCCAGGCATTCTTGACTTCCAGGGTGATTTGATCCCTGATGTTGGTCAGGATATCCGCTGCCTGGCTTTCCCGGCTTAGACCGGCATCCACACGATTCCCGGTCTTTCCCCACTCCCAGAAATTCCAGTTTGCCACCGCCATCACATACCAGCTCTCCTGGTTCCGGTAGGGGGTTCCGGCGACACCCGGTGTGTCTCCGTATCTGGCGTAATTTCCGACCAGCCCGACGTTCGGGTAATACTCGCTTCGTGCCACCTTGACGAGACTTTTCGCCTGCTCCAGACGGAACATATATGACCGGATCTCTGGACGGTTTTCCAGGGCCGCGGCGATGCAAGTGTTGAGCGGTTTTGCAAAAGGGCGGTCATTTAGAATGTCTTCAATCTCCACAGAGGCGCTGATCTCCCTCCGGAGGAGCGTGTTGAATTTCGATTTCGCCATTTCCAGGCTGTTTTCCGCCCGTACCAGAAACTGCCGACCGTTCGCCAGTTCGACCTCGGCGTAGAGAAGATCGTTCCTTGGAATGATACCGGCGTCATAAAAACCCTGGGCCGTATCCCGGTGGGCGCTCAGCCGTTCGACGGACTGGGCGGCTACAGCACGGATACGATCAGCCTTCAGGATATTGAAATAGGCTATTTTTACTTCCTGAATGAGGTCT
>CAIUXU010000352.1 GCA_903903205.1 uncultured Syntrophobacterales bacterium | reverse complement strand
TCTACCCCAGCCCGATTGCAACCCTCTTTTCTGCAGGCGGTGAAAATCAGGCCCGGGGGATCGCTTTCGGGGAGAGCGAGGCAAAAAAAACGGGCAACATGATTTCTCCCGGGCATCGTTTTATGGAGAATTTTATTGGCACCGGGAGGCGATTGTTTGAAGAGATCACCCGTTAAAATCCGCGCCATTTATGCGGATACCGATGCGATGGGCATCGTCTATCACACCAATTATATCCGATGGTTCGAAGTCGGAAGGACCGAATTGTTCCGCGACATGGGAATCCTCTACACAGAGGTTGAGGCGGCGGGGTTTAACTTGCCATTGACCAAGGTCTATTGTCATTATCTTCTTCCGACACGTTATGATGATCTGGTTTTCGTTGAAACGGAGATCGCTTATCTGAAGCGGGCCAGCATGAAATTCGTCTATACCATCCGGGATGCAAAAGAGGGAAAAGTGCTTACGGAGGGTTATACGGTTCATGCCTGCACGGACCGGGCCGGGAAAATCATCCGCATCCCGGCCGTCATTGCAGAGAAAACCTGCTCATTTTATCCCAAACTTAAAGGAGAATAGGGAACACCATGGCATCAAAAATGGACATACATGAATTGAACGAACCGGATAAGCTTCAGATTTTTTTTCTCCGCATCCGGACATTTGCCGACAAGCACCGGGTACGATTCTATGCGGGAGGAGGAATTTTCCTTCTTATCGCGCTCCTGGCCAGCGGTTGGTACCTCTACCGCGCCGATTACCAGGCCAGCGCGGCAAAAAAATCCACCCAGATTTTTGAAGCTGCGGCAAAAGTCGGCTCTCCAGCGGGGGACGCAGAGGCGATCAAAGGATACAAGGATCTTATCGCCCGGTACCCGCAGAGCAAGGCGGCCATCACGGCCTATTATCGTCTCGGGAACCTCTACCTGGGTCGCCGGGAGTACGATGCCGCAATCATCGCTTATCAGGAATTTCTTAAAAACAGCCCTGCCAAAAGCGATTTGATGACCCTGGCTTACAGTGGCCTCGGCGCCAGCCAGGAGGGAAAGAAAGACTTTAATAAAGCGCTGGAATCCTTTGATATGGCTATGAAAACGAGTTCAGCGAATTCTTTTGAAGCGATGAATTACAGCAACATTGCAAGAATTTACGAGGCGAAAAACGATTCCGTGAAAGCCGCCGAGTTCTACCGTAAGGCCCTGGAGAAGACGACCGATCCGCTCATGACATTGTATTTGAAAAGAAAACTGGCCATTTTGGGCTGATCACGCCGGAGGATAGAATATCATGGCAGATGATTACTACAAAACACTTGGCGTCGAGAAAAGCGCCGATGCGGAGGCGATCAAAAAGGCCTATCGTAAACTGGCCCTGAAGTATCACCCCGACCGGAACCCGGGGAACCGCGAGGCGGAGGAGAAGTTCAAGAAGATCAGCGAGGCCTACGCCGTATTGAGCGATCCTGAAAAACGCAAACAATACGAGAGCTTCGGATCGGATCAGTTCAGCCGCCGCTACAGCCAGGAGGAGATCTTCCGGAACTTCGATCTCAATGAAATCCTTCGTGATTTTGGATTTGGCGGGATGGGAGGGAATGAACGGGGATCCCGGGGGGCCAGTCGGCGTGGCGGATTCGCTTTTCGCACCAGCGGCGATCCTTTTGCAGATTTCTTAAGGCAGGGGCAGGGGCAACCGCAGTATGCGCCACCGCAGAAAGGGGAAGATCTTCATTACAACCTTTCGATAACATTAGAGGAAGCGGTATCCGGGATCGAGAAAAAGCTTGCCCTCCAGCAGGATCAGGCGGTCCATGAAATCAGCGTGAAAATTCCGGCGGGGATCAGCACCGGAAAGAGACTGAGACTTTCCGGAAAGGGATATGCCGGAAATCAGGGAGGCGCTTCCGGTGACCTCTACCTGAACATCACTGTTCTTCCGCATCCGCTCTTCGCCAGGGATGGAAACGACATCTTCCTCGAAAAAACGATCTACTTTACCCAGGCCGTCCTCGGGAGCAGCATCGAGGTTCCGACGATCGACGGCGCTATCAAGAGGATCAAGGTTCCGGCCGGGACGCAGGGCGGCACAAAAATACGGATGAAAGGTTATGGCGTTCCCGGTCTCAAGGGCTCCGACTCTTCCAAAGGAGACCAGTTTGTGAAGATAAACATCGACGTTCCCACCAAAATCAACGATAAACAACTCCAACTGATCCAACAGCTTGCCGAAGAAGGGATTTAATACGAGGTAAGGTTCGAAATTAATGGAGGGCAGCCCCCAAGGCTATTGGCTCTTTTGACAGGTATATGGTTCCGGATAAAGTCTAGAGAGGGTTCATGCAAGTATTACGTTTTTTTATTGCGCTGGTTATTCTTTTTTGCAGCACGTTGTTTTCCGGCTGCAGCTCCGACCAGCCTGCTGCGGATCGGGTGGAGACCCTCCTTAACCGCATGTCGGTTGAAGAGAAGGTGGGCCAGGTGATGATGGGATTTTTCCGCGGCCCGACTCTTTCCCAGGAACAGGAGAAGCGTATCCGTGAACTTCACCTCGGAGGGGTGATACTCTATGGCAGTTCCGGCAATATCTCGACCACCGGCCAGGTTGCCGCGCTGATCGAGTCGATCCAGAGGGCGGCCGGCGCGGCCGGGGGGGTACCACTCTTCGTCTCAATCGACCAGGAGGGAGGGCTGGTTGCAAGACTGACGGAGGGAGTGACGCTCTTCGGCGGCAACATGCTCCTCGGCGCCACCGGCAGTGAAACGCTTGCAGCCGGGTCCGCGAGGGTAACGGCCCACGAGCTCCGCGCCCTCGGCATCACCATGAATTTCGCACCGGTGGTGGATGTCAACAGCAATCCCGCCAACCCCATCATCGGGATCCGCTCTTTCGGCTCTTCTCCCGCGGAGGTGGCGCGCCTCGGAATGGCCCACATCGCCCCCTACCGGGAATCCGGGGTCGTCTGCGTAGCCAAGCATTTTCCCGGACACGGCGATACCGATGTTGACTCCCACATCGGCCTGCCCATTGTCAAACATGACCGGGCGCGCCTCGAAGCGGTCGAGCTTTATCCCTTCCGGGCGATGGTGCGCGGCGGCGTGCCGGCGGTTATGACCGCACATGTGGAGGTGCCCGCCCTGGACCCGACCGGGTTGCCGGCTACCCTCTCCGCGCCAATCCTCTCCCTTCTCAGAAACGAGATCGGATTTTCCGGACTGATCATCACCGATTCCATGGGTATGGGCGCCATAGTCAAGGGGTGGGGTATTGAAGAGGCATCCATCCTCTCCTTTCTGGCCGGCACGGACATCCTCCTGTTCGGCGCAGACACAGGCCATGAACCGGCGGAGCAGGATGGCATATACCAGGCCCTGCTGGCCGCGGTAAAGAGCGGGCGTATTTCCACGAAACGGCTGGACGACTCCGTGCGGCGGATTCTCGT
>CAIUXU010000351.1 GCA_903903205.1 uncultured Syntrophobacterales bacterium | reverse complement strand
ATTTTTTATCTTGAAATTTCCTTCTCTATCGTTTATCCTCCCGTCCGTTTGAAGGAGGGCTTATGTCGGACGAGTTGATGAACACCAAAGAGGTCGCAGGTTACCTGGGCATCCATGAAAAACAGGTTTATGCCCTGATCAAGACGGGGCGGATGCCGGCGACGCGTGTCACCGGGAAGTGGATATTTCCGAAGAAGCTGATTGACGGCTGGCTCGAGGTGAATGCCAAGACGGGGCTCGAAGAGGCGCGCCAGAAGGGAGGTCGGATCAGCGGCGCCCTCCTCGCCTCGGGAAGCAACGATCCGGTTCTCGACATCCTCCAAACCTGCCTGCGGAAGGCCCATCCGGAGTTCTACATCTTCTCGGCCAGCACGGGAAGCAGGGAGGGGCTGATCGCCCTGGAAAAGGGTTTTACCGACATCGCCTGGTCGCACCTGCTCGATCCCGAAACGGGGGAGTACAACATCCCCTATCTGGAGCGGTTGGTTCCGGGCGTTAAGGCCGTGGTCGTGAACCTTTTCTTTCGTGAACTTGGTTTTGTGATCGCCCGCGGAAATCCTTGCCACATCAGGGAATTTTCGGATCTTATCCGGGAAGGGGTCCGTTTTGTCAACCGTCAGTCAGGATCGGGTACGCGCCTGCTGCTCGATTGCCATCTTGAGAAGGCCGGAATCCCAGCCACACAAATCGCCGGTTATCAGGATGAGGTGTTCACCCATATCGAAATCGGGCTCGCCGTTCTCTCCGGCGTGGCGGACACCGGGATTGCAACGGCGGCGGTTTCGAGCCTGCTCGGCCTCGATTTTATTCCCATCACAAAAGAGCGGTTCGACATGGTCCTCGATCAGTCCGTCTTCTTTCAGAAGGGGGTCCAGGCCCTTATGGAGACGCTCGGCGGGGAAGAGTTCCGAAACAGGGTTGGGCATCTGGGAAACTATGACTTCCGGAGCTCTGGAAAGATTCTCTATTCAAAAACATAAACGGGTTTGCAAAAAAAGGAGTTGGAGATGAAAAGAAGGTTATTTGTGTTTTGGTTCGCTCTGGCGATCCTTCTTCCCTGCTTTGGGTATGCGCAGGACGGGAAGTTTGTCCTTCTGGCGAGTACGATCGGACCGATTGACGCCGGCATCGTCGGGGCGCTGGAGGAGGGATTCGAAAAGGAGACAGGAATCCGGGTGCGGCATGTAGGCGCTGGAACGGGTGCGGCGCTCAAGATGGCCGAAGGCGGACAGTTCGATCTGGTCCTTGCCCACGCCAAGGCCCTGGAGGAGAAGTTCATCAAGGATGGTTTTGGTACGGTCCGGATCCCCCTGATGTACAATGATTTCGTGATTGTGGGCCCGGCGGCCGATCCGGCGGGGATCAAGGGGATGAAAACGGCGGCCGAGGCGCTCAAGACCATTGCTGCCAAAGGGGTGACTTTTATCACCCGGGGAGACAAATCGGGAACGCATGTTGCCGAGATGGAACTCTGGGCGAAGTCGGGAGTCAAGCCCGCCGGTTCATGGTATCACACCTACGAAAAGGGATCGACAGGGAACGTCCCGACCCTTCTCTTTACGGATGAGAAGCAGGCCTACACGGTGATCGACCGGGCGACCCAGCTTTCTGTCCGCGATAAAATCAAGCTTGCCATCCTTGTAGAGAACGACGAGGCGATGCTGAATTTCATGTCGCTCATCCCCGTCAATCAGACGAAATTTCCCCGCGTCAACGCGGAGGCGGCAATGCGGTTTGTGGAGTGGATGACGTCGCCCGAGAAGGGGCAGATGATCATTCGGGATTTTGGAAAGGCTCAATACGGTGCGCCGATGTTCTTCCCCAATTCAGACGCATGGCGGAAAAAAACAGGGAAATAATGATCTCACAAATGAAGGAGAAAAGCATGAAACGAGAATTACGGAAAGTGTTGGGTTTGGCGCTTGTCGCCGCTGTGTTCCTGATCGGCATTGCGCTGCCCGCCTGTGCGGCAGGACCGGCGCAGAAGAACCTTATTCTGGCAACGACGACCAGTACCCAGGATTCGGGGCTGCTCGACGTCCTGATCCCGATGTTTGAGAAGAAGACCGGCTATTTTGTCAAGACGATCGCCGTCGGCTCCGGTCAGGCGATGGCGATGGGGCAAAAGGGTGAGGCGGATGTTCTGCTCGTCCACTCCCCCGACGCGGAGAAGAAGTTCATGGCGGAGGGATATGGTGTGAACCGGCTGATCGTCATGCACAACGACTACATCATCATCGGACCGCCCGCCGATCCGGCCGCCATCAAGGGGGGCAGCAGCACGCTTGAGGCCTTCAAGAAGATCGCCGCTGCCGGTTCCCTCTTTATGTCGCGGGGGGACAATTCCGGGACCCACGCCAAAGAACAGGGGATCTGGAAGGCCGCCGGGATCAAGCCCGAGGGGCAGAAGTGGTACCAGCAGACCGGCCTCGGGATGGGGCAGACCCTGAATGTTGCGGCCGAGAAGAAAGGCTACACCCTCGCCGACCGGGGGACTTGGCTCTCTCTGCAAAAGAACCTCGGCCTTCCCATCCTCAAGGAGGGAGACTCAATCCTGCTGAACGTCTATCACGTGATCGGGGTCAATCCCGCCAAATGGCCGAAGGTGAACGCCGACGGCGCGAAGGCCTTCTCCGACTTCATGCTTTCAGGAGAAACCCAGGGGATCGTCAAAACTTTCGGCGTGGAGAAGTACGGCGGGGCGCTTTTCTTCCCTGACGCGGGCAAGCCTGAGTACGAATAACATTTAATATGATGCAAGAGATGAATAACGGCCGTTGCGGTGGCGGATTCCATGCCTCCGCAACGGTTTATATAAACGAAACAGGTTGGAGCAATCGATGGATCTGATTCTGGAAGGACTCCGGAAGGCCTTTTATCTTATCTTCACATTGGACAGGGAGGTCCTGGGGATCACGCTCCTCTCTCTTCAGGTATCGGGGACGGCGACGCTGATCAGCCTCTTCATCGGGATCTCCGTCGGGACGGCCGTGGCCCTTTCTAAGTTTCCCGGGAGGCAACTGGTCGTAAGTCTGATCAATACGGGGATGGGGCTCCCGCCGGTGGTTGTCGGCCTCTTCGTGACGATCTTCCTCTGGCGGAACGGGCCGCTCGGTTTTTTGGAGATCCTCTACACTCCAACGGCGATCATCCTGGCCCAGGCCGTCATTGCCACGCCCATCGTCACGGGGATCACCCTGGCGTCCATCCAGAATCTGCCGGCGAATCTCCGCCTCCAGATCCTTGCCCTGGGGGCGACGCGCGTCCAAATGGTCTGGCTTCTGGTCAAGGAGGCGCGCCTGCCGCTCCTGGCAGCCGTTATGGCCGGCTTCGGCGGTATCATATCGGAGGTTGGGGCCTCGATCATGGTCGGCGGCAACATCAGAGGTTACTCCCGGGTCTTGACGACGGCAACGGTTATGGAGACGGGACGGGGGAACTTTGACGTCGCCATCGCCCTTTCGGTCATCCTGATGCTCCTCGCCTTTATTGTGAACGCCATCCTCACCCAGATCCAGCAGCGGGAGAGACCCCGATGAATTCCGCAGACTATTCGAATGTTCTGCTGCAGGCCGAGGATCTTCTGGTTCGCCGGGGTGGGGTGACGGTCCTCGACATCGGCGCCCTCGATGTGCTTTCGGGGCAGGTTCTCGCTCTGATCGGCCCGAATGGCGCGGGAAAATCGACGCTGCTGTTGACGCTCGCCGGCCTGCTGAAACCCGCGCGGGGAAGGCTTCTGTTCCGCGGGGAGCCGATTGGAAACGGGGGGTTCGACTATCGTCGCCACATCGCGATGGTTTTCCAGGAGCCGCTTCTCTTTGATACGACTGTGTTCGAAAATGTAGCTACAGGGCTCAAAATCCGGGGTGTGGGGCGGGCGGAGATCGGGCGGATGGTTCCTGAATACCTGGAGCGCTTTGGCGTCGGCCACCTGGCAAAGCGTTCCGCCCGGAAGCTGTCCGGCGGAGAGGCTCAGCGGACCAGCCTCGCGCGGGCTTTTGTCACAAAACCGGAGATCGTCTTCCTCGATGAACCTTTTTCGTCGCTCGATCCGCCGACGCGCGATGCCCTGACCGGTGATCTTGAACAGATCCTCTGCGAGACGCACACGACGGCCGTTGCCTCGACCCATGACCAGACCGAGGCGCTCCGTCTGGCCGACCGGATTGCGGTGGTAAACGGAGGCCGGATCGCCCAGATCGGCCCGGTCGCCGAGATTATGAACCGGCCTGCAAACGAATTCGTCGCCTCCTTCGTGGGGGTGGAGACGGTTCTGCCGGGGCGGGTTGTCGAAACATCAGACGGGGTGTTCGTGGCTGCTGTGGAAGGCGGAGAAATCCAGGCGGTTGGTCATGTCCGAACTGGAGATGGGGTTCTGTGTTGCATTCGGCCGGAACACGTTACCCTTTCCACGAACACCTCTTTTCCCACTTCAAGTGCGCGGAACGTCTTTTCTGGAACGATTCGGAAGATCACGCCGCTCGGGCTCTTCCACCGGATCCATCTGAACTGTGGCTTCGACTTGGTGGCCTATGTGACACGCCAGTCTCTCGAAACCCTTTCCCTGGATGAGGGAAAAAGTGTTATCGCCTCCTTCAAAGCGACGGCGGTCCACGTCATCCCCCACCAGGCGCCGCGGTAGGCATAGAGAGTATTCGCTTTATCACCCGACTGCCGGGGAATTTACCCACTTGAAATTGAGAAAGAGCCCCAATTTTGCACATCCTTGTCCGGCAAAAAACATTTAGCTTATAATACATAAACGTATTATAAGCTAAACATATGAAGACATATACCGAACGACATATCCGGCGCTCCGAGCTTTTCCAGCTTATTCTTCTTCAGCATTTGTACACACGACCGGAAAGCTCTCGCCTGGTCTTCCAGGGAGGCACGGCGATCCGCTGGTGTCACAACGGAGGCCGGTTTCTGCCACCGGAGGTCATGACGGCTTGCCGCAATGATGGCTATCGCCCCTTTCTGGATGCAGTGAAGGGGCTTTTCCGCGAACTGCGGGAGAGGGGTGTGGTGATTCCGCCATGAACACCCTTGATATTCTCCAGGCCCTTCCGGCCCTCTTTCGATCCGCCGATCTGCTCAAGTTTACCGGCAACGCCAATGTCTTTCTCACCCGTGCCCTGGCACGTGGCTATGTCACCCGATTGACCCGTGGCGTGTATGTCAACAGCCGTCTGAAAGCTGAGCCGTCTCTGGAAGAGGCAGCCTGTTTCGTCCGCACCCCTTCTTATGTCAGCGCCGAGTGGGCTTTACACAAACACGGGGTTATTACCCAGGTTCCCACGGTTTGTACCGTTATCACGCTCAGCACGGCCGTTGGCATTACCCGCAATCTCGACTGGCGCGGAGTCGCCATTGAGTACTCCCATATCTCCGATCGGCTCTATTTCGGTTTCGAGGCGCGGGATGGATTTAATCTGGCCAGGCCGGAAAAGGCGCTGCTTGATTGCATCTATTATCGCTATGCGGCGCCGTTTGAAGGTGAGCTGGATTTGGAGGGGGTTGATCTGAAACGTCTGCAAGAAATGGCGCAGTCGTTTCCGGTGAGGGTGCGGGCGATGATTGGAAGACTGGCGTGAAAAAAGGGGGAGAGGTTGTGCAACCCATATTTCTCCACTGTGACCAGTAGCACACGCAGGCAGAATGCTCTAAATTAGAGCGCATCAGGCGTTCTGCGAAAATCTTCTTTCCCAGGTCTCATCTCTGTAATATGCTGATATTCCTAAATATGCTAGCAAAGTGAGCACCAACAAGGGTTCAGCTTATTTCTCACTCTAACCGCATAGTTGAGAGTGATTAGAGTCTAATCACTCTCGAT
>CAIUXU010000350.1 GCA_903903205.1 uncultured Syntrophobacterales bacterium | reverse complement strand
GGGAATAAAGGACGGCCCCGAGATCGGAATGGTGGCGGAGATCCACGGAAACGAGACCTTCGGGTTCTCGCTGTTCACCAACACCGGTCTCTGCCTGCAACTCGGCTTCGACGGCTATGAAAACAAACTGAAACGCCTGACGCCGGTAATGGCAGACCTGGACCGAAAGAATCTGAAAACGGGTTTCTTGCTCATCGACCTGAGCGACCCGGCGAAGATCAATGTTCAGCGACGCAACATCCTCGAACCGGCGGGGCCAAAGAGACAAGCGAGCGCCGGGAAGGGATTCCGGATTTAGCGGTTTTGAAAACGTCCCGGCGAGAGACAATCGGGAGCGGGTTTTCGCAAAATGAGTGCAAACGGGTGAAAAGAGTCTGGAGGATCGATGGGGAAAAAAGAAAACGTGATTGTCGGTCTGGACATCGGGACGACAAAAACATGCGCGATTGTCGCTGAGATTCGGGAAACCGGGATCGATATCATCGGCATCGGCTCCCACCCCTCGGAGGGATTGAGAAAAGGGGTCGTGGTCAATATCGAAAGCACCGTGGAATCGATCAAACGGGCAGTGGAAGAGGCAGAGCGAACCTCCGGCTGTGAGATCCGGTCCGTCTATACCGGAATCGCGGGCGGTCACATCCGGGGTCAGAACAGCCTGGGCATTGTGGCCGTCAAGAGCCGCGAGGTAGAGGAGGAAGACGTCGAGCGGGCAATCGACGCGGCCAGAGCCGTCGCTATCCCGCTGGACCGCCAGATCCTCCACACCCTGCCCCAATACTATGTGGTGGACGAACAAGACGGCATCCGTGATCCGGTGGGAATGGCGGGTGTCCGCCTGGAGGCGAAGGTCCATATCGTGACCGGTGCAGTCACCTCCATCCAGAACATCGTGAAGTCGGTCAACCGCGTGGGCCTCGACATCAACGACATCGTCCTGGAGCAGCTCGCCGCCAGCGAGGCGGTCCTGAGCAATGATGAAAAAGATCTGGGTGTGGCCCTGATCGATATCGGCGGCGGCACAACGGATATCGCGATCTTCTCGGAAGGGAGCATCAAACACACGGCGGTTCTGCCGGTCGGCGGCCATTACGTCACCAGCGACATCGCCACAGGCTTGAGAACCCCTCTTGCCGAGGCAGAGCGTATCAAAATCAAATATGGCTGCGCCTACATGCCGCTGATCAACAAGGATGAAATCATCGAGGTTCCCAGTGTCGGGGGAAGAGAGCCGAGGGAGGTTTCCCGGCAGATCCTCGGCCGGATCATCGAACCACGGATGGACGAGATTCTCACCATGGCCTGCAAGGAAATTACACGCTCCGGCTGCGAGGACATTCTTGCTGCGGGGGTGGTTCTGACCGGGGGGGCATCCATCCTCGAAGGGGTTCCCGAACTGGCGGAGCAGATCTTCAACATGCCGGTCCGGCGGGGCTCACCGATGGGCATCGGCGGGCTCACCGATGTGGTCAACAGCCCCCTGTATGCAACCGGCGTGGGACTGGTGCTTTTCGGGAGCCGGCACATCGCCCGGGAGAAGCTGATCCGGGCAGAGGGCAATTTTATCAGTCGTCTCTTCAGGAGACTTAAACAGTGGATTCTTGAATTCTTTTAAGGTGGGGAGGCAGCATTATGTTCGAATTGTCGGATAAGGATTTGATGAGTACGGCGAAGATCAAGGTCATTGGTATCGGTGGTGCCGGAGGGAATGCGGTGAACACGATGATCTCTTACAACCTGCGGGGGGTGGACTTCATCACGGCCAACACCGACGCGCAGGCGCTGGGGGCGGCCTCTTCGGAGGTCAAGATCCAGTTGGGCGCCGAGGTCACCAAAGGACTGGGCGCCGGTTCAGACCCCGACATCGGCAGAAAGGCCGCCCTTGAAACACGCGAGCTACTGCGCTCAAGTCTCCAGGGATCCGATATGGTCTTCATCACGGCCGGCCTCGGCGGCGGCACGGGGACAGGCGGTGCGCCGGTCGCAGCGGAGATTGCCAGGGAAATGGGCGCCCTGACGGTGGCAGTCGTGACGAAACCTTTCCTGTTTGAGGGGAAGAGGCGGAACGCTCAGGCGGAGGACGGGATCGCCGAATTAAGGAAGATGGTGGACACCCTGATCATCGTCCCCAACCAGCGACTCCTCAGCATCGGAGGGAAGGAGATCTCTCTCCTCGATGCCTTCCGGAAGGCCGATGACATCCTTTATCATGCCGTCAAAGGAATCTCCGACCTGATCATGGTTCCCGGCCTTATCAACCTCGACTTTGCTGATGTGAAGAAAATCATGTCGCAGATGGGACTCGCACTGATGGGGACCGGAACGGCCGGCGGCGAAAACCGGGCCATCGAGGCGGCACAGAAGGCGATCTCCTCGCCGCTCCTCGAAGACAACACAATCCAGGGCGCACGCGGAGTCCTGTTGAACATCACCGGTGGACCGAACATGACCCTCCATGAGATCAATGAGGCCTCTTCGATGATTCAGGCGGAGGTTCATGAAGACGCAAACATTATCTTCGGCACGGTCGTCGATGAGTCGATGGGTGATGAGATCCGGATCACGGTGATCGCCACCGGATTTAAAAGCACCGAGTCCGCCGCCAGGGCAGACGTCGCATCGCTCGGCAGTTTCCGGCGGTCGCAGAGCAGCATCTCCGTTCCCACATTCATCCGGAACGAAAAGCCCGCCGATACGTCGTCTCTGCAGCAGACAGACACGGCTGAAGACGACAACCGTCCGGATCTGGAAATCCCCACGTTTCTGCGACGGCAGGCGGATTAAAATGTTAGCAGGCAAATGATCGGCATCATCGCTAGTTGGGGATGAGGAGGTAATATGCCATTCGACTCAAGGAGCAATGCCGGCTGGTCGTCCTCATTTTTTTTGTATTTTGTCCCACTTGCCTTCGCCACGATGAGTATCCTTGCTCTGTTCGCATGGCTCGACAACCGGCAGAAGGTTGAACTGTTGATGTCCCGTGAGGTAGCGAAAACCCTCTTACTCCAGCAAAGAATGAGTCGTGAGTTGGAGCAGACCAAAGCTGATCTCCAGACTTTGGCACAGTTGCCCCCGATCCTGGAATGGATTGAAGTTCCATCGCCTCGCGCAGAGGAACGGATGGTGTTTGCCTTTTCAGCATTCTCCAAATGGCATAAACTATACGATCATGTCCGTTTCATCAACGTAAAGGGCATGGAACGCATCAGAGTAAACCTGATGGATGACAAGACAGTTGCCCTTCCCAAAGAAAAGCTCCAGTACAAGGGGGACCGCGATTTTTTTATTGATGCCATCCATCTCGAACGCGGTGGGGTTTTCATCTCCCCATTGACCCTGAACATGAATCGTGAACCTGGCGAGGAGATTAAGCCCACCGTCCGCATAAGCACTCCAAT
>CAIUXU010000349.1 GCA_903903205.1 uncultured Syntrophobacterales bacterium | reverse complement strand
TCATCACATCGGCCGTCTCCCGATCCTCAGGATTGTCCCGGTAGCGCTCCCGAAAGTAGGTGGCAAACCCCTTGATCGAACTGAGTGGATTCCGGATCTCGTGGGCGACACCGGCAGCGAGGCTTCCCAGGGAGGCGAGACGCCGGCTCCGGGCGACCTCTTCCTCGAGGCGGCGGATCTCCGTCATATCCCGGAAGAGGAGGACGTGGCCGACAAAGGCGCCGTTCTCTTCGTGAAGCGTCGTTGCAATGATATCAAGCGGGATCGTCCGGCCTACCTCTACGGCGCAATCGAATTCCCGCTCGATGAGTTGCCTTTCCGCTGCGAGCCTCTGAAACAGCTCCCGGCAGCTTCCCGGAAGGATCTCCTCAGCAGGCTTCCCGAGGACCTCCGCGGCGGTGCGTTTGAGGATCGCCTCCGCCGTCTGGTTGAAAGCGCTCAGCCTCCCCCCGGTGTCGGTGGCTATCAGGCCGATCGGCATATTCATGACGAGGCTGTCGGAGAAGGCCTTGATCCGGGAAAGAGAGCTCCGCGCTGCCCGGTAGCCCTGGGCGAGTAGCAGCGAGATAATTCCCGCACAGCCGATTAGAAGAAAAATAACCGCCATCCAGATCGTGTTGCGCCTGTCCTCCTCATGGGCGGCGATAATCGGCCCCATATCCAGGCCAACAAAGATGACGAGACCGGGTTTGCCCGATTCCACGGCAGCAGGCGGGTCCGGCGGGGGAGAGACCTCCTCTCGCGGTGGTCGCGGCGGAAACGAATCGTGGAATCGCCGGAGCGGACCCCGTGTCGGCACAAACCTGCGGTAAACCTCAAAGCTGTCCGCCCCTTCACTGTTCGGCACCTGCCGCCAGGCGACCTTTTCGGAGCCGGCGATCCTCGCAAGATCAAGATCCTGACCATAGACCGCACCGATCCTCAGGGGGTCGCTGTCAACAAGGATCGTTCCGCTGGTGTCGGTCACGATCAGGTAGTCGATGCCCGGCTGCTCGGCCGTCTCCATCAGAAGTTTCTGAAGCTGGAACCCTCCCCAGCGCAGCCCGATCCCTGTCCGTGCTCCCGCCTCGAAGGAGCGGATCAGCGCCGCCCCCTTCTCCACGAGAAGGCGCGTAGTCTGCTCCTTCTGCCGGTTGATATTTTCCAAAGTCATCAAGATGAAGATCGGGGCGAGGATGAAGACCGCCCCGATGATCAGCCAGGGTGGAATCGCCGCCCAGAATCTGCTCATCCCGTATCGTTTGCTATTCATTCCCGGCTCCCTTCGATGGCGTTGTGCCTGGATACTTGTTAGGCAACTGGATACCACGAGTGGATACTTATGATCCACTTTTTTCTCTGGTGGGGCAGGTGGGTCAGCGGTGCTGCGTGTCGAAAAAGAACGATAGCTTTATTATTTCAATCTATTGCGCTAATAATGGTTTATTGGCACGGCTGTTGCTTTTATGAACGTCGAACGGAAACCGGGAAACGTTAACAGGTTTCGTAAATAACGCGGCGCAGCCGCAATAAAAGTGAGGAGAATGAAAAATGAAGAAAGCAACATTGACAGTCATGGCCGTACTCTTTGTGGCGGCACTAGCAACCTCGGCCTTTGCCTTCGGCCGGGGGAGGGGTCCTGGTTATGGTCCGTGCGGTAGAGGAGATTTTGGTGGGCCTGCCGGGTTGAATCTGGCGCCGGAGCAGACGGCGAAATTCAAGGAGATGGGCGAGGCTCAGTCGAAAGAATTGAAACCCCTCCAGGAGAAAATGTTCACCAAGCGTGACGAGATTCGGAAGCTCTGGCTGGAAGCGACTCCGGATCAAGCAGCAATTGCGGCAGCCCAGAAGGAGATGCGCTCCCTCCGTGATCAGATTCAGGACAAGACAACGGCCTTTCGCCTGGATGCAATGAAGACGCTTACACCGGAGCAGCAGGGCAAGCTGAGAGCCTCTTTCTCCGAGCGGGGCGCAGGCCCGGGGTGCGGAATAGGTCGCGGTGGCTGCGGCGGTGGCGGTGGTGCGAGCAGCTTCGGTTGTCCGAATGGCGCACGGTAACCTGTAGATCATAACGACAACAGAGGGATCATCCGGCAGGTCTTCGCCCCCTCCTTTCCTTTCCGGATGGTCCCCCTTATTTCTCCTGCTTCCTTCCAATCAAAAAACCACGTTGCGAACCAGCATAATTATCTTGACACAAAAAAACCATCCCCCTATACTCGCCGCGATTCGGAACACGGATCCGACCCGATGATCGATAGAAAACTTTATTGATCCGGGCTGCTATATTACAGGAGGCGGCGCTCCGTTCACCTGCCACTGAAAGATCTGAAACAAGGCATATTCAACCAGAAGGAGGCGTAAATGAAGAAAATTGTAATTTTGTTAGCGATTTTCGTGTTTGTCGGTGTCTTCGGTTACGGAAGTGCCATGGCGGCCAACCCCAGCAAGATCAAAGTTGGAATTCTGCTCCCGCTGACCGGAACGTTTGCGGCGGTCGCCGAGACCCAGAAGGAGGGTGCGCTGCTGGCGGTGGATGTGATCAACAAAAAGGGCGGGCTCGCCATGCCCTGGGGCAAGGTCCAGGTAGAGGGCGTTGTCGCCGATGATGAAATGAAGCTGGATGTGGGCGTCCGACGCTACCGGTACATGGTTTCCGAAGGGGTCAAAGGCGTGGGCGGACAGACATGGGCGCCGCTTGCGAATGCTATCAATGCGGTGGTTTCAAAGGAGCCGATGCCCTATTTCCCCGTTTGCGTCAATGCCAAAGAGTCGTTTTTGAAGGGCAAACTGGCGGATTCCACCTTTTCCGCAGCATACAGCCCCTGGACGGTCGGATACATGGCGGGGACCGCAGCCGTTAAAACGCTTGGCAAGAAGCGTATTTTCTTCCTGGCCCGCACCGACAGTTGGGGCTGGGACATCCGGGACGGCGTCTATGCAGCCGCCAAGGAATTTGGCGCCGAGATCGTCGGGTATGACGAGGTATCGGTGGGAACGCCTGACTTCACGACCGTTTTACAGAAAGTCCGGGCGGCAAAGCCGGATGTTTTCATCTCCGCCCAATTTGCCGGGGATGCCATTGCACTCCTGAAACAGTGCTACCAGATGGGGCTGAACAAGGAGATGACCATCTTCAACTCCTTTATCACGAACGTTGTCGGCAAAGGTCTTCCCCCTGAGGCGCTGGCAGGTGTTTACGGGATGCACTATTTTTACTACGATCTGAGTGAATTCGCAGACAAGGAAGTGGCAAAGGGCGCCAAGGAGTTTACCGACCTCTATCGCGCCAAATACAACAAGCCCCCCGATGCCTATGCAACCATCGCCTATATCGCGTTCAGGGAGATGTTCCGGGGGTTCGAGGCTGCCAAGTCTTTTGAGCCCAAAATGGTCTCCGCAGCGCTGATGGCCAACAAAGGCGAATTCGCCTCGGTCAAGGGCCCCTCCAGATGGCGTGAGGATCACTCGGCCGTTTACAAGTATGCCGCCTTCATGGTCCAGGGGAAAGGTCCCGGGGAGCAGAAAAACGAATGGGACCTGTTTAAAGTCCTGGGTTCCCAGGGCGGCGATTCGGTCATGCCGGATCTGAAGTCTCTGGGTTACTAAACCTCGCTCCGCCCCGGTGAACCGATTTTTCCGTCGCCGGGGCGGACCATGATAAAAGGGCAGGCAGTGGGTACGGATCTGCGCGCAGAAATCATCAAAGCGGAAGGGG
Source organism: uncultured Syntrophobacterales bacterium (assembly GCA_903903205.1). Taxonomy (GTDB): domain Bacteria; phylum Desulfobacterota; class Syntrophia; order Syntrophales; family UBA5619; genus UBA5619. The sequence continues at coordinate 3,271 of CAIUXU010000349.1, read as the reverse complement.
TTACAAAGCGTTTCGGCGAATTGACCGCCGTTGACCGGGTCGATTATCTGCTGCATGAAAACGAAGTAGCAGGCATCATCGGATCGAATGGCGCCGGAAAGACAACCTTCTTCAACCTGTTGACGGGATATTACCTTCCTGATGAAGGCGTCATCCGCTACAAAGGTCAGGATGTCACCCGCAAGACGCCTCAGGAAAGAGTCGCACTCGGGATGATGCGGACCTTTCAGCTAACCTCAACGTTCGACAATCTTAGTGTCATTGACAACCTCGTGCTCTCCTTTTTCAGGGCGCATAAAAAATCATCGCTGTTTCATCTGCTCGTGAACACATGCAAAAAGCATCGGAAGGACGAGAAAATCGTCGCCATCCTGGAAACCTTCGACCTTCGGGATTTGGCCGACAGGCAGGTGAAGAATCTCAGCCTGGGCGAGAAGCGGAGGTTGGAAATCGCGATGGCCATCCTGGCTGAGCCGAAGGTGCTGCTGTTGGACGAACCTCTCGCGGGGCTGGCCGAATCCGAGATTAAGGGCGTGTTGGATGTCCTGCGCCGACATGTGGGTACGCAGACAATCCTGATTGTGGAACACAAGATTTCCCAAGTGGAAGATTTTCTGGAGAGGCTTACCGTCATGCACGAAGGCAGAATTATCGCGGATGGCGGGTATGAGGAATGTTTGCGGCATCCCGAGGTGCGCAAGAGCTACTGGCAGATCGATGTCGATGCGGAAGGCTGAAATGGTATTACGGGGGGGTTATGACGATGAATAGCGGCGAGATCCTGACCGTCAAAAACCTCAATGTCTCTTACGGTGAGGCAAAGGTTCTTTTTGATATCAATCTGGGCGTCAAACCGGGACAGGTGGTCGCTTGCGTGGGCCGCAACGGGGCGGGTAAATCCACTTTGCTCAAGAGCATTGCGGGATTTATCAAACCGCTGTCGGGATCGGTCACCTGTGACGGCGTCGGTTTGATCGGGCTCATGTCCTACGATATCGCCAAAATGGGAATCAAGTACATTCCCCAGGACAAGAAGGTCTTTTCCGATCTGACCGTCCGGGAGAATCTGGAGCTGGGCAGCTACGCAACCAAGGATTACAACTGGGACCAGGTCACCGATTATTTCCCGAAACTCACCCAGCTCATGGATCGCAAAGCCGGGAACCTGAGCGGCGGGGAGCGCCAGATGCTGATGATCGGCAGGGCCATCCTGGGCAGCCCCAAGGTACTCTTGATCGATGAGCCTACAGAAGGGTTGGCCCCCAGCATTGTTTCCCATTTACGGGTTGTTTTCGGCGAGCTGAAAAAAAATCCTCCCTGGTGATTGTCGAGCAGAATTTGCCGTTGATTTGCGCCATCTCCGACAAAGTTTACGCAATCAAAGAAGGTCGCGTTATCACGAAGCTTGAAGGAGATCTGGTCAAAGCGAATGTCTGCGAACAGTATCTCTGAAAGGATTCAAGAGGGATTCCCATGAAGAACTTCTTTAGATGGTGGTGGGGCATACTGCTTGCGTTTTCGCTGCTGGCCGTGTTGAGGGTCTTCCTGCCTCTGCCTTTTTCCAATGAAATCATTATTTTTTCAATTTACACAATGGGTTGCAGTTTTCTGCTCGGGCGCGTCGGCTTTATTTCATTCGGACAACCGGCCTACCTGGCTACAGGGGCCTACGCAACCGCCTTTTATCTCTTTTACTTCGGCACGAACCCCTATGTCGGCATCCTGATTGGAATTTTGGCGGGGCTGATCATGTCGATCATTATCGGTTCTTTTTTCGTCCGGCTGCGCAGCGACTATTTTGCGCTGGTGAATCTGGCGCTGGCGGTGATCTTTTTCTACTTGCTGCAGAAAGTTCTCGTGGGGATTACCAAGGGGGACAACGGGCTTTGGTTTTTGACAAACATCGCCTCCACGCCCATCCTGGACCTGTCCAGACCAAACCACTTCTATGTCTTCGCCTTCCTCGTTGCCATGGCCATCTGGGCTTTTTATAAATACCTCAACGACACCCTGTTTGGCGCCTGCTGCCTGGCCTCGAAGATCAACGAAGACAAGGTAAATTTTCTAGGATACAGCAATTTCAAAATCCGGCTGACGGGATTCATCATCGCCAATACGACTACAGCGCTGGCCGGTTCGCTGTATGCCGTCTATCTCGGCTTTGTGAGCCCGGAAATGACCAGTTCTCACCGCGCCGCCGATCCGGTTGTAGTGACAATTCTCGGAGGCGTTGGAACGCTTTACGGGCCCATCGTCGGGGCGATCGCCTACACCGGCATGAAGGACCTGATCAGCAAACTGATCGGCAACTGGGAGCTCTTCATCGGCTTTCTGCTGGTCTTCATCATGCTTGCCGGCGAAAAGGGCATCTGGGGCACTTCGGAACCGCTGCTGAGGAAGTTGATTTTTAGGGACAGGAAAAAGTAAAAAGAAATACTTTTCACCTTTAACTTTGAACTTTTTTAACTTGGGGTCAATCGGTGATGATGGACACACAACTGCTGATTTCCGGCGTGATATTCGGGTTGAGCATCGGTAGCATCTTTTTCCTGATGGCTATCGGTTTGTCACTCTGCTTCGGCTTGATGCGCATCATCAGCCTGGATCAGTTGCTCTATTATTCCATCGGCGCCTATATCACCTACTCCATAAGCCTCGTTACTGGCAGCATGTGGCTTGGCGCGCTGGGTGGGATGGTTGTGGCGGGAGCCATCAGTTTTGCCGTGGAACGATTCATATTTTTACGAATCTACGAACGGGATATCGCCTTCACAATGATCGCCTCTTTCGGGATTTTGATCGGCGGTGTGGGGATCATCAAATCGATCTGGGGCGTGATCCCCCGTCCGGTTCCCGTTCCGATGCTCACGCAGATCCACATTATGGGAACGGAAATCCCCGTTTACCGGTTGATTGTCATTGCCATGTCTCTGCTCGTTTACCTCGGGATCTGGCTCTTTTTGAACCGGACGATCATCGGCAAGGCGATCCGCGCCGGCATCGAGGATGTTGAGCATGTCGAGGGTCTCGGGATCAACGTCTATCGCCTGTTCACCATCACCTTCATCATCGCCGGAACGTTATCCGGGCTCGCCGGCGGGCTGCATGCACCGCTCATCATGGTCGATCCCCAGATGGGGCTCGAAGTGATGCCCTTCATATTCATGGTCGTCATCATCGGCGGGCTGGGCAGCATCAAAGGAACGCTGATATCGGCTTTTCTCGTCGGTCAGGTCGTCTCACTCGGCTCCCTCATCTACGCCCCGCTGGC
>CAIUXU010000348.1 GCA_903903205.1 uncultured Syntrophobacterales bacterium | reverse complement strand
CGGTTGATCAAATCCCCCTACGGGATCGTTCTCGTTACAGGGCCCACGGGGAGTGGCAAGACAACAACCCTTTATGCGGCGCTGACGAGCCTCAACTCCCCCGAGGTGAACATCATCACGATCGAAGACCCGATCGAATACCAGATCGACGGGATCGGCCAGATTCAGGTCAACCCGAAGATCGACCTCACCTTCGCCCAGGGGCTCCGTTCCATCGTCCGCCAGGACCCGGACGTCATCCTTGTCGGTGAAATCCGCGACCGGGAGACGGCGGAGATTGCGATCCAGTCGTCACTGACCGGTCACCTCGTTTTCTCCACCCTCCACACAAACGACGCGGCGAGCGCCGTGACCCGGCTCATCGACATGGGGATCGAGCCCTTTCTCGTCACCTCGTCGGTGATCGCGATCGTTGCCCAGCGCCTTGTCCGGGTCCTCTGCCCGAAATGCAAGGAGGCCTACACCCCCGACAACGAATCACTTGTAAACCTGGGGATCGACAAGAAACAGCTCGACAAGCATCCCCTGTACCGGAAGCGGGGCTGCTCCGCCTGCATGAATACCGGATACCGGGGCAGGACGGCGATCTTCGAGATCCTGATCCTGGACGACCCGCTCAAACGATTGATCCTGAAAACATCCGATGCCAATCAGATCCAGGATGAGGCGATGAAGCGGGGGATGACAAACCTCCTGAACGACGGCGCCCGTAATGTACTGGCCGGCGTGACGACGATCGAGGAGGTTTTCCGCGTGACCCGGATCCTGAAACGGGAAACCGACATCGAGGTGTAAGACGTTCCCCGCCAACCTTCCATTTCGGCAAACCAAAAGGAGAGAAAATTGAAAACAGGTATCCGTGAAATGGCGGATGGAATGTACATGATCACGCTTCCGATGCCCTTTCGTCTGAAGCATGTTAACATCTATGCCTTCCTGGAGAAGGACGGATTCACGCTGATCGATACCGGTCCCAACCTGAGCGGTGTTATGCCGGCGCTGGAGTTTTGCCTCGCTGAGATCGACAGACAGGTGGAGGATTGCCGCCGAATCCTGATTACCCATTTTCACATGGACCACTGCGGTCTGGCCGGCCTCATCGCGGGACGCTCCGGCGCCTCCATCTGGCTTTCGGAGATCGACGAGCAGACCATCCGGTCCTTTGCACAGGAGGAGGAGCGCGCTTCGCGTATGAGACGCTTCGGCCTGGAGCACGGCCTCGATGGCGAGACACTCGACAACGTGATCCGGGCCTTTTCCGCATTCAAAACGGCTACCTCACCATTTAAGGCCACAGGGATCATCGCTGACGGCGATCAACTTGACGTCGGGGGCAGGGTCGTGGAGATCATCGCGACGCCTGGACACAGCCGCGGCCATCTCTCTTTTCATCTGGCGGAGGATCGTTTTCTGATTGCGGGGGATCATATCCTGCCCCACATCACGCCAAATCTCAGCCCGGATCCGATGGCCCCCGCGTACCGTCCTCTCGATAGTTTTTTAGCCTCCCTGGCGAGGGTCGAGGATCTGCCGGTTTCGACGGTATGTCCGGCGCACGGCAGACCTTTTTCGGATTTGAAGCGGCGGGTTGCGGGGATGCGGGAGCACCACCGCGAACGATCTGAACTTGCCTTGCAGGCTTTGGCGGAGGGAGAGCGGACCAGCCACGATGTCTCCCGGTTCATCTTCGGGGACGACCTTCCGGCGTTCGACCGTTTCCTTGCCCTCAATGAGACCTACGTCCATCTGATCGAACTGGAGCAGAGCGCTTCGATTCG
>CAIUXU010000347.1 GCA_903903205.1 uncultured Syntrophobacterales bacterium | reverse complement strand
GTATTCCGCCTCCATCTGGTGGGCGAGTTCGACGTAATCGATCAGGTGCTGCTGGACGGCTTTGCGAACCGTCGGTTCGATCTCGGCAGCATTGACGAACGAGGCCGAATGGAGGCCATACTTGACACCGGCCTGGTCGCGCAGCTTCTTGATTCCGCTGATCCGCGCGGGGTTCCATTTGTCGAGAAAATTGTTCGGGTTGTTGCAGCTCAGTTCGATCCAGGGAAAGCCGTTCTCCCGGGCAAATGTGAAGTACTCCTCCATAGGTTGCGGTCCAGCGTTAAAGCAAAGCTTCATGTTGTTGCCTCCGTTATTCGATTACCAGCGATCCAGTGTATAGAGCGGTGATTTCTCCCGTAGAAGTTCTGCGGAACGGCAGGGGTTGTAAATCCCGCAGGTGCAGGGTTCCGCCAAAAGCACGCTCCCGTCCCACTCGCTCACTTTGCCGCTCTTGACCCGACGGATCATATCCTTAACCAGGTAGGGCGAGACGACGCCGTGACCGCACATGGTTGTAAACTCACGGATATCTGCCGGCGGCAGGCGATCCGTATTTCCATGGATGCCGAGCGACAGGTTGATCATGTGAGGGTTGATACCGAGCTCAGCGGCAATTTCCCGGACACGGTCGGTGACTCCGCTGACCATAATCGAGATCCCCTCGTCCGCCTCTTTAATTAAAGTCAACGCCTTCTTGAGCTTCTCCCGGTCGTTGAAGACGGAATAGACGCGTGTCCCTTCAACGGTAATGCTATCGAGAATCTCCTCATTCGTCACACCACTGTACATGTTGCGGCGCAGCGACGTCGGGATCATATTGACCGGGCCGGCTTGATAGAGCAGTTCCACATTGTGACGAATCTTCGGGCAACTCCCCTTGTAGTTGAATCCTCTTGCCGGGTAGATAAACAGGATATACTCGCTCTCCAGCGATTCCAGACTGCCTTCTCTGTGCAAACTGTGTGTCATAAATCCACCTTTATTCCCAGGCCCGTCCCAGGCCCATGTTAATCTTGGCGTTTGGCCGCCAGGTTAAACCCTCTGCCCGGATGCTCTCCAGAACCTCCTCCGGAATGGCGAGCCCTGGTTCAACGATGGTGCAGGCATCGATGCAGAAGACGCTGTCCACCTCTTTGGCGACCTCCTTGAGTGTCCGGAGGATTCCGCGGAGCTCGTCCCGCTTCACTTTAATCTCGATGATGGCGGAGAGAACCCGTTCGCCAAGCATTTCCGGCTTGAGATCGCCGGTGGCCTCGTTGGCGATCATCGAGTGGATCGGGTTGTGCGCCTCAATCTTATGGACACCGGCGCGGGCAATCGCCCGGCTGATCTTCTGGATGTCCAGAATCGACATTCCGAGCGTGGGCCGTCCGATCTCGATTGCGACGCCGACTTCGCCTGGACCAACGCGCAGGGTAACATCGTTCGTCTTCGACTCCTCCGTGCCACGACCCTGGATGCCGGTGGCTGCGTGGGTGGCGCTCGGATCGCTGAAATACCGGCGCAATGCCCGCGGGTAGTCGTACACATTGGGCGATTCGGCAATCGCATCGACGGGGCAGTGAGCGGCACGCAGGCAGGTGCTGCATTCGTAGCAAACCTCCTGATCAATCACGCTTTTTAGACCGTCATAGCGGATCGCCGCGGTTGGACAGTAGGGTTGGCAGCGGCCGCACCCCACACAAATCTCTTCATGAATCATCATAGATTTGACCTCATTGGTGATAGAATCAGGGCCCCTCTCCGGCCCGTTTGTCGGGGACATGATGCCTCATCGTGTCCCCACCGAATGACGTTTTCCGTCCGCGGACGGAGGAGTCCAGCATCCCGGGCGGTGAGGGGTCGTTCGGCGCTGATCAGCGCGTGAAGGGTTCCAGCGGCGGTGATATCGCCGATTAATGCTCCCCCGACCGGTCTCCCATCGACAAGGAAAAGCTCCCGTCGGACAGAAGCATCCGGTCTTGCATGGGAGATCACTTCAGCCCCGGAGACCGGGGGACCGAGAATGACCATCGCAAGGCCGTGGAGCTCCATTGCGTTGATCCCCGCAAGATCCCGGTGCGGCAATGGCGCACTGCGGTAAAGATTTTCCGCCGCCAACCTCCCCTGCGAGACGGCCTGCGGCCAAGTGTTCGGACTGACCTTCTTCCCTCCAGATGCGATGACGGCGACGTCCCCAGCGGCAAAAATCCTCGGATCGATCGTCTGCAGCGCAGGAGAAACAAGAAGTTCCCCTTCTGTGAGAATGCCCGTTCCCTCAAGAAATGCGGTATCGGGAACCGTCCCGGCAGCCACGAGAAGGGTGCTGCAGGGAAGCCAGCGTCCTCCTGCTTTCAGGGCGTTGATGGCCCCATTCTTTTTACGGATCTCCTCCAGGGGAGCGTTGACACAAATCTCGATCCCCAGGCGCCGGAGATGCGCTTCGACGGCCTCTGTAGATTCCGGCGAGAGGGCCCGTAGCAGGATGTGTCCCCGCCGGACCACCAGAGAAACCTCGAAGCCGGCATGGCTGAGGTGGACCGCCGTTTTGACCCCGACAAGAGAGCCGCCGAAGACGATGACTTTCCTGTGATCGGCCAGCCATGCCTGCGCCTTCCGGGCGGAGGTTAGATTACGGACGGGGAAGATCCCGCGGCAGGGTGGACCGGCCAGGATATCTGGCAGATAAGGTTCACCGCCGTGGGCCAGGATCAGGCGGTCGTAAATGAGTGTTTCTCCGCTATCAAGTGTAAGGCTGCTGGATTTACGGTCCAGGGATCTTACGCGGATGCCGGTCCGGACTTTCAGGTGTGGATCATTCTCTCTCTTCCAGAAGAAGAGCTTCTCTTCAGGGAGCGCCCCGACCATGAACTGGGGCAGCAGGGTCCGGTAGTAACCGG
>CAIUXU010000346.1 GCA_903903205.1 uncultured Syntrophobacterales bacterium | reverse complement strand
TCGGAAAGACCCCCGAGCGGGAGGCCGATGTGGCGGGCTTCCGCCTCCCCGCAGGGACATCCCTTGCCGATTACGAAACAAAGCTGACCGAGATCCGCCAGGAAAAACGGAGTGAGACAGTCTATCCCCCCGAGGAGATATGCTCGCGCGAGGTGATGCGCACCAAGGGTCGCCAACCGCGAATCTTGCTGACGAACGTGAAACAGTTGGAACTCCTCCTCACGCGCCAGCGGGACGTCGAGCTGTTCGCCGACGCGAGGCTGGACTTTCTTGTCTTTGACGAGGCCCATACGTTCGCCGGTGCGCAAGGGGCCGAAACGGCCTGCCTCATCCGCCGCCTGCGAGCCTTTTGCGGCCGCGAGGCTCAAGATACGGTCTGCATCGCCACCTCGGCGACCATTGCAGACCGGCGGAACCCCGATGCCGCCCGCGACTTCGCGAGCCGGTTTTTCGGAGTGGCGAAGGAGTCGGTCGTGACCGTGAGCGAGGCGTACGAGCCAGAGGTGTGGGCCGGGGACCGCATCACACCCCCACCCGTGAAAGATGCCGGGCACTTGCTCAATGAATGCGTGCAAGCTGTGGAAGACGAGAATGGCAACGGGGAGGCGATCCGCGCCGTCTATCGCGCCCTGACTGCCACCCCGCTGGCCACGGGGAAATGGCCCGAGGTCCTGTACGCCGCCCTGTCTCGAAACGAGTTGCTCTTTCAGTTGAGCGAGGAACTGGCCTCTCCGCGCCCGCTTCATGAACTACCCGTGGAGTTGGAAAAGAAGATAGGCCGTCCCGTGACCGAAGCGGAGATCCTGGCCTGGCTCACCCTCGGCGCGGCTGCAAGGCGGGAGGGGCGGCCACTTGTTCGACCCGTTGTGCATGGCTTCATACGCGGGATCAGCGGCGCCGTCGTGACCTTCCCCGAGAGTGAACCGGGGCCGAAGCTCTGGCTCGCCGCCGAAGACGAAATCGAGGCTGGTGGGGGCGAGGACCGGAAGGCCCATTTCCCGGTTACCACCTGTACCACCTGCGGGCAGCACTATTTTGTCGCGTTTTTGAAAGATTTTGATTTCACCGGCCGACGTCCGGGTGGCGGCGAGGCTACCGGTGATGGATCCTTTTGGCTGACTATGGAAGAGGCCCAGGGAGGACGCCGGGTAGTGCTTCTCGATCGCATCGTCGGCGGCAGCGAAGACGAGGATCTCGACGAAAATGAACGAACTGCCGCGCTCCATTTCTGCCGCCGTTGCGGGGCGGCCCATCCCGGGGTGGTCATCCGGTGTCGCCACTGCGGTACGGCGGGTGAAACCGTAGTCCTCTATGCCGTGCGTCAGAAAAAGGAGAACCCGGGGATGCTATCGAGCTGCCTTTCCTGCTCGGCCAACGGGCGGCGCATCGGCAGCACCTACCGGGAGCCCGCACGTCCCGTCCGCGCCACAAATGTGGCCGACGTGCATGTCCTGGCGCAGGACATGGTGCACCATTCGGAGCGCCCGCGTCTCCTGGTGTTCTGTGATAACAGGCAGGACGCCGCCTTCCAGGCCGGATGGATGAAGGACCACGCCCGTCGTTTTCGGTTGCGCGCCCTCATGGCCGAAGGTTTGAAGGGTGGTTCCCTTTCCGTCGGCGATCTGGCGATGCATCTCGACGAGATTTTGGAGAAGGATGAGGCGCTTTCCCGCGCCCTCGTGCCCGAGGTCTGGCAGGTCGTCCGCAGGGAAGGCGGTGGGGGGCGCCACGAGCAGGAACGGCGAAAGTTCCTTCGGATACAGGTGCTTCGGGAGATCACACTCTCCTCCCGGCAGTCCATCGG
>CAIUXU010000345.1 GCA_903903205.1 uncultured Syntrophobacterales bacterium | reverse complement strand
TCGACCTCGGCGAATCCGCCGGAAGAGAGGACAAAATGGAGGATTCCCTGATCGGCGCATTCGCGCATAGCTTTGGCCGTGGCCGCTGCGGGCAGGATGATCACCGCCACATCGATGTCTCGCGGCAGGCTTGCGACGGAGGACCAGACATCGAATCCCAGAATCTTCCCCCCCTTGGGATTGACCGGATACAGTTTCCCGGTGTAACCATTGTCCAGGATGTTCTTGATCACATCATTGCCGGCCTTGCCGGGGACGGCGGAGGCGCCGATAATGGCCACGCTGCGCGGCTCAAAAAAAGGTACCAGTTTATTTCTCATCACTTCTCTCCCTGTGGTCATAGTCTTTTCGGGAAGCATCCCCGAATCATGGATGAACAGCGGCCGTCCTCTGGAGCGCCACAAGGGCGTCAACCGCTACCGGAGAACCGTCGGGACGGATCTTGATGGGATTCATGTCGATCTCCCGGACGTTGCCGCACTCGCAGCCGATTTTCCCCAGCGCCACGATGATACGGGCCAGAGCCTCCCGGTCCACGGCCGGCTGCCCACGGAAAGGCTGCAGGATTTTGGCCATCCGGATGTCATCCATCATCATCAGGGCATCCGACGTCGTGACGGGGGCCACACGGAACACCACATCGTCGATCAGTTCGGTGAAGATTCCGCCCAGGCCGAACATCACGCAGGGGCCGAACTGGACATCCCGGGTCAGGCCGCAGACCAGTTCCCGGTCCCCTTTGACCATCTCCTGGACCAGGAGGGATTCGCATCCGGGAATGGCGAGGAGGCGCCGGGCCTCCTCCCGAACCTCACCTTCCGATTTCAGGTTCAGGGCAATGGCCCCCAGCTCCGTCTTGTGCTGGAGCTTCTCTCCTGCAGCCATCAGAACCACGGGATAACCCAGTTCTCTTGCCGCCTTGGCAGCACCATCCTCATCCGGAACCAGGGTCTCCCGGCTGACCGGTACCCCGAAATCAGCCAGAAAACATTTGGCCTCGAACTCGTTCAGCGCCGATTTTCCCGCTTCGACCGCCTTTTCAATCAAATTCATCGGAGATATTTCCCCTTTCTTCAATATATCGTTTTTTAGAATTAGATGGCGCCGCTTTCTTTCATCCTGACAATCTCGTCGACGCTAAACCCCAGGCCGGTCAGAATTTCCTGATTGTTGGCGCCCAGCAACGGCGCCGGACGGTATTCCTGAGTCGTTTCCGACATCATCAGTGGATTGCCGAGAACCTTGATCTTTCCGGCTTTGGGATGCTCCACCTCAACCACCATGCGGTTCCCGATCAGTTTCGGGTCGTTGAACACCTCCTTGATGGTGCGGATCTTGCCGGTGGGGATACCGACCTTCAAGAGCTGCTCGCACCACTCGGCCGTGGTCTTGGTCTGGAAGACGGGCTCGAGGATCGCGTTGAGCTGATCGCGGTTGGCCACCCGGTCCTTGTTCGTCAGGAAGCGGGGATCCTCTTTCAACTGGCCAAGCCCCAACTGGTCGCAGAGCGTAAGCCAGAGACCGTTGTTCCCGCAGGCGATGTTGACGTAGCCGTCAGCCGACTTGAAGAGCCGGTAGGGGGCCCAGCTCGGGTGCGCGTTCCCCAGCCGCCGTGAGTTCTCGCCGATGCCCACGTACTTGCTCCCCGGCAGTTGGAGCAGCGACACCATGGCATGGAGCATGGCGATGTCGACATACTGGCCGCGACCGGTCGTGACCCTCTGGAACAGGGCGTAGAGAATCCCCTGAACACCGTAGAGGGCGCTGATCAGGTCGCTGATGGGGATCGCCACCTTCATGGGCTCGCCCTTGGGTTCGCCGGTGATGGACATCAACCCGCACTCCCCCTGAATGATCGGGTCATAGGAACCGGTCTTGTCGGCGCTGCCGTACCCGGAAATGGAGCAGTAGATGAGGCGGGGATTCCTGGCCACGGCGGCCTTGTAGCTGAACCCCAGCTTGTCGCACACACCCGGCCGGAAATTTTCGATGAAGACGTCTGCCTGGTCGATGAGACGCCAGAGCACCTCCTTGCCTTCCGGGCTTTTCAAGTCCAGGGTGATGCTCTTCTTGTTGCAGTTCATCTCGATGAACCAGACGCTTTCACCGTTGATGAACGGCGGCGCCGTCCGCGTGTCGTCCCCCTTGCCGGGGGCCTCGACCTTGATAACTTCGGCGCCCATCTGAGCCAAATTAAGCGTGCAGGTCGGTCCGGCCACCACTCGGGTCAGATCGATAACCTTGATTCCAGTCAATGGCAACATACGCTACAACCCTTTCATACTTTATTTTTTTTCACGCCGCCTCGCGGTTGGTCTGGAGGGCATCCTCCATGGACTGGCGGATATGGATCCGCATAATCCGTTCACATATCTCCGGGTCCTTCAGTTTCAAAGCCAGAAGAATCTGCCGGTGGCCGTCGATGGCCCGCTTCGCTGCGCCGAGATACTTCAGTGTATCTTTTCGATATCGCAGGACGTATTTTCTCATGTTGACGATCAGGCCGTGGAAACGTTGCTTGTCTTCAACCAGACTGTGCAGGATGTCGTGGAATTGAGTGTTCCAGTGAAAGACCTCCTCGATCGTCTTACGCCTCAGGGCGTCATCCGCCTTTTTGACGACCCTTTCGAGTACCGCGATCTGTTCGTCGGTGATCCGCTCACAGATGATCTTGAGGGTGTACCCTTCCAGAACCGTCCGGAGTTCAAACAGGTCC
>CAIUXU010000344.1 GCA_903903205.1 uncultured Syntrophobacterales bacterium | reverse complement strand
CCTGTCGTGGTGTAGAGGGTCCGATACGGCTCACGACGAAAAATCCGGTTCAAAGCCCGAAGGATGTACTCTTCATCATCGACCAGGACAACGGTAAAGTGCTGCATCTCCACATCGCCATTTTCCGCTTTATTGCTGTTACAGCTTTCGCTCATGATCCACCCCGTTTATCCGCTTGCTTTGTAACTATTCAGCACTTAAAACCATATCCCCGATAAGAGCATTCGGGGATGACAGAGGTTTTAGCATTATTTGGCTACCCCCTTGTTCAGCAGCTTCAGGGCTTCAGGGAGGCGGTAGCGCTGGAGCAGGCGGTTCACTTCTGCAAGAAGGGTCTCCTGATCTTCGGGCCACCGCCGTTGCAGCAACGCCGCCATCATTTTTTTGCAGGGCAGGGGTTCATCGCTGTCCAGGGCCTTCTTCAACTCCTCCAGCAACGGAAGCAGTTCGGCCATATCGCCCGGCGGACCTTTCGGTTTGACCGATTTCCCAGACAAGGCGGACGGATGCTTGGCAAGGATGGTCCCGATGGCCATCATCAACGTCTCGTGACAGTCGATAAAGACCCGCAACTGTTCGCCCAGCGAAAAAGGAATGACATCCCCCGCCGTCCGGCAGGCCATTTCCAGCGCCGTGGCTGCTGCTGTCAGCTCCTTCGCACCGAGGTTGCCGGCAACCCCCCGGATGGTGTGGATCCGGTGAAGCGCTGCTTCCCGCATGCCTGCCCGCAGATCCCGCAGCAATTGCGCGGGCGCCTCCCCGTATCCGTATCCGCCGACGAAATCGCGCAGCAGCTTGAGGTAGAGTTCCCGGTTCCCGCCCAGCCGCTCCAGTCCCCCCACCACATCCAGACCCGGCAGCGGCGGGATGGAGAGGAGGTCCGGGTTTGTAACCGTATCAAGTGTATCGGCGGCGACAGCCGCGCATTTTTCCGGGGGAAGCCACTGCCGCAGCGCCGCTTCCAGTACGTTCGGGTTGATCGGCTTGCTGATGTGGTCGTTCATCCCGGCGGCCAGGCTCTTCGCCCGGTCTCCGGCCAGCGCGTGGGCCGTCATGGCGATGATGGGCATACGGTCGACGCCGGCCCTCTCCACCTTCCGAATCTCCCGGGTGGCCTCGATACCGTCCATCTCCGGCATCTGGATGTCCATAAGCACGATATCGAATTCCTTCGCACGGACCATCGCCACGGCCTCCCGGCCGTTTACCGCAGTGTCCGCCTCGATCCCAAGCTGCCGCAGCAGTTCGACGACAATCTCCCGGTTGATCACGTGATCCTCCACCACCAGCACCTGGACGCCGGTGAATCGCGCCGGTCGGGAGATTTGGGAATGAACGGGGGCAGATTGTAAATCTGTCGACGCCAATTCTGTGGCGACCGGGAAGGAAATCAGGATCGTAAAGAGGCTCCCCTTGCCGGAAGCGCTTTCCACATTCAGCGTCCCCCCCATGAGTTCGACCATGCTCCGGCTGATCGCAAGCCCCAAGCCGGTTCCCCCGTAGCGGCGGGTCATGGACGCATCGGCCTGGCTGAATGACTTGAACAGCCGCGATATATCCTCCCCCGTCATGCCGATGCCCGTATCCTGCACTGAAATCTCCAGTTCAGTATTTTCCCCGGTCCGCTTCCGGGTTTTGGTCGTAAGCCGGATGAAGCCTGCCTGCGTGAATTTGACGGCGTTGCCCAACAGGTTGCCCAGCACCTGGGTCAGGCGCCGGGGGTCGCCCAACAGGGCGTCGGGAAGTTCCGGGTCCAAGGTGGTGTAGAGTTCGACCTTCTTCTCTGCCGCCAGGGGTTCGAAGAGATTTACCACGTTGCTGATCACCGCTTCCACGGAGAAGGGGATGCTTTCGAGGGCCATCTTTCCGGCCTCGATCTTCGAAAAATCGAGGATATCGTTGATGACGGCCAAAAGCGATGTGCCGCTTGTCCGTATTTTCTCCGCATAGTTGCGTTGCTGGCTCGTGAGGGGGGTATTTAAAAGCAGTCCCGTCATGCCGAGAACCCCGCTCATGGGGGTCCGGATCTCATGGCTCATGTTCGCCAGAAAAGTGCTCTTCGCCCGGTTGGCCGCCTCGGCGGCCAACTTCGCGGCGCTGAGCGCTTCCTCCGTCTGTTGGCGTGCGGTGATTTCCCGCTGAAGCTGTTTTGTTCGTTTTGCCACCCGCATCTCCAGATGGTCATGGGCCTCTTGCAGCTCCTCTTCCACTTTCTTGCGTTCGGCCGTCTCAACCCTTAACCGCTGCAGGGCATTGGCCAGCTCCTCCGTCCGGTTTGCGGCTTCAATCCGCAGATCAGTTTGCTGCGTCTGGGCTGCGCTATTGCGGAGCTGTTTAATCTGTTTTTCCACCAGAACATTTTTAATTTCCTGTTCCAGCCGCCCATCCGGTTTGCCTGATCCTTTGGAAGCGGGGATACTTTCAGCAAGAGATATCCGGTATGCGGTTTCCAGCGAACGCACCTTGGCCACAGCGCCCCACCGGTCATAACCGAGATAGGCCTGTTGCCAGTAAACCTGGGCAAGGCGCTCATTTCCGCAATCCAGCCAAAAGCGGTGCGCCCGTTCATTCGCCATGCCAGCCCACTGCAGAAAGTTCCCGGCCTGGGCTGCCTCGATCGCCGAATCATAAAGCTGCATGGCTTCAATCGGCCGGTCGTCAATCCGGGCCAGTTCCGCGGCAGCCAGCAGGTATTTATGTTCGAAATTCTCGGGGCAGTTGTCGGCCCAGATGCGGAGTTTGCTCATCATCAGGTCAATTTCCGCGCGCCAGCGGGCTTGCTGCTTTCCATCCACCCCGGCATAAAGCGAGGTGAGAATCAGCAGCCGCACGAAAACATGCTCCGGCCAGGGCAAAAGCCCCTGGGTTCCCACCGTGTAAATCAGTGGTTCCGTTTCGTCGGAGAGCGCCAGGGCGCCCTCGTCATTTCCGGACAACAGGAGAGAGAATGTTTTGAGAACCTTGTAGATACAGGTCACCTGGATATTGTGATGATTCTCGACCCGCTGGAGATACGCATCTTCGAACCAGGGGTCATCCTCATTCAACAGCGGGTTTGTTTCTGACAAGGCGCCGAAAATATTCAGCCCACCCTCCAGGATGTCGACGGCCCACTGATTGACGCGTGTCCGGCTGAAGGCAAGGGTTCGCTGCGTCTCCCGGATCAGGTCCGCAAGGGGAACGCCCTGATAGAACTGGCAATACATGTTGTGCCCGAAGGCGTAAGCCGCGTATTGCAGGTTGCCGGACCGCAATCCGGTTTCGTAAGCGTCCTTGTAATCCTGGGTCGCATGCCGGAGGTGCTTGAACCAGTGCCGGATCGAGCTGCCGACCATCAGATAAAAGACACTTTGGGCAGAGGGGGGGAAGCGCGTGCCGGACATAAGACGGGTCGCCAACTCACCGAACTCCCTTGCCGTCGCATAATCGCTATCCACCCA
The DNA here is from genome assembly GCA_903903205.1 of uncultured Syntrophobacterales bacterium. Classification (GTDB taxonomy): domain Bacteria; phylum Desulfobacterota; class Syntrophia; order Syntrophales; family UBA5619; genus UBA5619. Next base: position 1,591 of record CAIUXU010000344.1, on the reverse strand, counting down.
TGCGAGCAACCCGCCAAATGCGGTGTGGCTGTAGCCCACCTGGGGAATATTGCCGTAGCGCAGGGTCAGGTTGACCACTTTGGGAACGATGACGCTCCAGAGCCGCTGGTGTGAACGGTAGCAGGGCGGCCCCATCGTGATCAGGACTTTCGCCGCCATGAGCATCGCCGGATCGCTCATGATCGGCAGTTCGGCCAGCGAAGCCACCGACCGGCCCTTCAGATCCTGCCGCACCAGGGCGATCTCGACATTGCGCGCCGCATCGTAGTCTTCCTCCGGCAGGCTCAGCCCCAGCGCCGCCAGCGCCTGTCGTCCCGCCGCGATCGCTTTCGAGTACATGGCCAGCAAGGTGAATTGAACGATAAGAATATTGAGCGCGCCCGCCTTCTCGATCGCTGTCCGGGAGTGAGCCACCGACTCCCCGACACACCTTTCAGCCTCCTCGCGGTCTCCCTCGAGGAACTCACATTCTGCCCGTTCGTTGAAGAGACCCAGGGTCAATTCATGGTGGTCGCGCCAGAGGTGTTCGGTCAATCCCGGTTTTTCGAGAAAACGGGCCGCAGCCCGGTAATACTGAAGCGCAGAACTGTAGGCGGTAGCCGTGTAGGCCTGGCGCGCCGCAAGGATGTTTAACTCGAAAACCTTTACTTGCACTGCATGGTCCTGGATCAGATCGTAGCCGGCGTTCAGGTCGTTCACAACTTCGGGTAATTTATCGGAAAATTGCTCCGGTGTCAGGTTGGCGAGCAGCATTCTACCGATTTTCAGCAGAACGTGCGGAAGTTCGGCGTGGTCAATCAACGAATAAGCCGCCTGCTGCACCTGGTCGTGTCGGAATGTGCAGACCTTTGTGGCGGGAAGATCCGGCGAAGAAAAGCCGCCGCCGCCTTCCCACCGGAAAAGCAGACCTTTGGCCGGTTCGGAGAAGAGCAGCATCAGGCACACCCCGGGATCTATCCCGCTGATCTTGCTTAGCGTTTCTATATCAAAGCGGGTGCCAAGGCAGGCGGCCAAAGAGAAAAGATTCTGACCGACCGTGTCGAGACGACGCAGTTTCAAAAAAAACAACTCCACCAGGCTGCCGGGCAGACCCGCTTCCTCAGGTTTGTCCATGCGCCATTGCCAGCAGTCCCGGGCGTTGTCAAACCAGATCACACGGGTTTCATTGAGAAATATAAGCAAGGACCGCGCAAAAAATGGATTCCCGAGAGTCTTGCCGTAAATGACGGCCGCCAACCCCTCAATATCTTCCACGGCCGGCTGCAACGTGCCGGCCACCATCTCCTGCACATCGCCTGCCGTGATGTTTTGAACCGGCAGCATGACAACAGGAACGCCATGGCTCCGCAGCACTTCGATCGCGGGCAGCAGCGGGTGGCCGACATTGACTTCGTCGTCGCGATAGGAAACGACCAGCAGCAGATAACGCAGCGCAATCCCTGCCTGTATCTGCTGGAGCAGCTCAAGGGAGGCGGGGTCGGCCCACTGCCAGTCATCAATAAACAGTACCAGGGGATGTTCAGGCCGACAGATGACCCCGAAAAAGTTGCGGAAAACCTCGGCAAAGCGGTGCTTGGCTTCCTGCGGGCTG
>CAIUXU010000343.1 GCA_903903205.1 uncultured Syntrophobacterales bacterium | reverse complement strand
CGCCATCACGCCATACTGGAAATCCTTGGCCGTCTGCGCGTTCTCCAACCAGACGGCCCGGCCCTTGAGCACCTTGCGATCGAGACCACTCTCCTCGATGAGGATGGGGCCCTTGCGGACATAGCCCTTAGACAGGCCGCTCGCCGCTCCCAGCACCAGCATCCGCTCCCGGGAGTCCAGGAGCCGTATACTGCCCGCCTTTACATCCATAGCCTTTACCACGCTCTGCACGATCTTCTCCAGGACCTTCAACGGATCCAGAGAGGCATTGATCACCTTCGCCACATCGTACAGGGCAACGAAATAATCGATATCCTTCCCTTTCATGGTATCACCTCCTGAAATTTTACACATCTTTTGAAAATCGGCGCCTAACGGACCAAACCAGCCAACAAAATCACGAACCCGACGAGCCAGCCGATCAGGGGCTTCACCTGCCGCGACTCACCACGGCTCGCATAGAAAAGGATGTACCCGGGAACGATGGCGCATAAAAGCCCATCCCGGACGCTCCTTCGAAACGCCTTTACGGCCACAACATCCTGGCAGACAAGGATGACCAGAAATCCCACCAGGACTATATTCGAATGCATATCACTCAAGGTCTTGTGCCTCCTGATTCCCCTTGGCAGGGCTGTTGTGAGCGGCAACATCCGCCGCGCAATGGAGGCGGATTATACCGGAAAGAAAAGCGGATATCCAGTGGCAACTGGAACATTGCCGAAAAAGATGTTGACAAGTGCTCGTTCTGCCGTTAATGTTGCGTCAAACTTGTAAAGGAGAAAAATGATGCTTGATAATCGTTTGGCCCGTTGCGGCTTTGTCTTGTTTTCGCTGTTTTTTCTGCTGTCCGTTCTGGAGATCGACGCTTGGGCAAGGGCTGGCGGCGGAGGATCCATGGGCAGCCGTGGTTCCCGTTCCTACTCAGCCCCGCGTTCAACACCTGCCCCCGCAAGCCCCTCGCAGGGAGCCAGGCAGTACAACCCGGCTCCACCTGCGCCTTCGCCCTTCGGAGGCGGTGGCATGCTTAGGGGAATGGCCGGTGGAATCATGGGCGGGATAGTCGGCGGGATGCTTGGCGGAATGCTCTTCAGGAGCCTCGGTTTCGCGGGTGGATCCGGCGGCGGATTTGGCGGCGGCGGGATCGGAATCATGGAGATCATTCTCATCGGTGCGCTCCTTTACGGTATCTACTGGTTCATCAAGCGGCGGCGCAGTCAGGCTCAGGCTGGAGTCTCCTATCGTGATTCATCGGCGATTAACGCCGGGCAGACAACGTCGACGATGCCCGCGTATGAACCGGAGGTACAGGAGAGCGACGTGGAAACCGGTCTTCGCCATATCCGGCAGATGGATCCCCGTTTTGACGAAAGAAACTTTACCGATGGCTGCATGGACCGTTTTTTCCAGATCCAGGGGGCATGGGCGAACCGGGACATGTCCGGCATCCGGAACCTTCTGACCGATGAGATGCACAAGGGCTTCCAGGAGGAGGCGGACCAGTTGCGGGCAAAACAACGGATCAACCGTCTGGACAACATCGCCGTTCGGTCGGTCGAGATCACGGAGATCTGGCAGGAGGGGGGCGCCGATTTCATCACGGCAAAGATCTACGCCAACCTGCTCGACTACACCACCGACGAGCGAACCGGAGAGGTTCTTTCCGGAAGCAAGACAGAACCGGTGAAATTTCAGGAATACTGGACATTTACCCGTCCCGTAGGGGATCATCCCTGGAAGCTCTCCGCCATCAACCAGGCGGGATGAGCGGATGGTTTCCTTCGGTTCCAGACCGTCCAGCGTGATAAGAGGAGGAAGAGCGATCTCAAAAAAAATCATTGTCCCCTTCGCAATCCTGCTGATGCTCCTGTTTGCGTCGAATCTTCCGGCGCAAGGGATTCCCAAACTTTCCGTCCATTCGGCCATCCTGATGGACATGACGACCGGCAGGCTTCTCCTCGCCCACAATGCCGATGCCCCGCTTCAACCCGCCTCCATCACCAAAGTCCTCTCCCTCTACCTTGCCGACGAGGCGATCCGTGACGGCAAGGTCCGTCCCACGGATACGGTGAAAATCAGCAAAAAGGCGGGTCGAACGGGCGGATCAAAGATGTTCCTCCAAGCCGGAAGTGAAATCCCGCTCGCAGAGTTGCTCAAGGGCATGGCCGTGGTTTCAGCCAATGACGCCTCCGTAGCCGTCGCAGAATACATCGGCGGCAACGTTGAGGATTTTGTGAAACGGATGAACGGAAAGGCCCGCGAGCTGGGAATGAACCACAGCTTTTTCAAAAATCCCAACGGCCTGCCTGCCCGGGGACAGTTCACGACGGCGCGGGACATGCTGACTTTGGCCTGCGACTATCTCCGGCAATTCCCCGAATCTATCGACCTCCACTCCCAGCAGTACTACACCTACCGCGATATCACCCAGCGCAACCGGAACAGCCTCCTGCGGAACTACCCCAATGCGGACGGACTGAAGACCGGTTGGGTCAGCAAGGCGGGATACCACATCGTGGCCACCGCCAAACGGGGGAACACCCGCCTGATCGCCGTCGTCATGGGCGCAAAAACCTCCAAAATCCGGGCAAGAGAGACGGAAAAGTTGCTGGATGAGGGGTTCAAGATGGTCCAGGAAAAGCCACGCCAGGGGTAAAAATCGATAATCTTGACACGGCTGCCTGGACGGATGACGAGCGGGGGAATATCGGGGACACAATACTAGTTTTCAACGGATGTGGGTGTATTTGCCGATTATCGCAGTTGGACGGATTAAGAACGGGAGGAAATTATTAACGGTGAAGCCCATGCCATAGCCCCGGCGCCGTCATTGAAATATCAGTAATAGTCATTAGTTGTCTTTCTACTGTTAGATGTAATTGTCCGGCGGAATGCGGAACAGTTGTTTCAGTATCTCGTCAAAGTAGTCTGGCAGGTAACGGTTCCAGATCTTGATCGGCAATTCGCCCAGTTCCTGTCGACAGGAAGCGGGAAAAGCAAAAAGGTATTCCAACAGACACTGAATGTTCCGCGAAAGTGGCCCCCGGTACTGCTGGCAGAGCCTCTGCGCGATAATCCGATCCTCGTGGATGCTCAGGCCGATCTCACTTTCCAGCATCTCCTGGTAGTTGGAGACGATAATTTCGACCAGGACATCCTCTTCCCCCGAGCGGATGAATTCGGCGAACGACTGGTTCGCCTCGGAGGGGGAAAATCCACGCGCCTGCATGATATTCAGGATCCCCGGGCCGAGAGGACGAGTCAGGATTTCCTCCCGGGGAGGCCGGAAGCGGACGATCAGATTTGTGGCATTGTATCTGCCCGCATGAACCTCCTCTTCGACAACCTCGCAGCCGGGCATCTGGTCGAGGAGCGTCATTAGCTTCCGCTGTTCCGGCGCCTCCTGGATTACCTTCAAGCCGGCGACATCGTTGATCACAAGGACTTCTCCATCACCCTCAATCGGCCTTTTGTGACGCAGATCTTCCAACAACCGGTTTTCTGCCTTCAGGAACTCCTCCGTCATGTCCGCGGGCGTTGTCAGGAGGTTCTCCCGCGGGATTCCGAGGAGGCGCGCCCGCTCATCCGCCAGGGTTTCAGCATGCCTTTTGATCGTGTCGAAGATCCGGTCAATGATCCGGCGGGCGGACTTCTCCGCAAGACGCCGGACGCGTTTGATGCGGCTTGATCCGACATAGACAGAAAATCCGTCGCGCCCGGTAAAGTAAAGCGTTCCGTGAAAAGGGGTCTCCCGGTAGAAGCGTCCGGGGTTCAGATGGTAATCCCGGATCAGTTCTTCGATCCGCTCACTGCGGTAGGGGGGCGCAACAACGAGGACGTCTTTCAGATCACCCTTGATCCGGACCGAACGGGAAGAGAGAACGCCCGGATGAAGCCCCTGAAAGATCCTCTCTGCAAAGATGTCCAGGTAGCGAGTCACGAAGATCTGGTTAAAATGGACCAGCCGCGTGATCAGGTCCGCGTCCGACGGGCGCGCCTCATCGTACATCCAGCGGCGGATGATATCGCTCAGAACCTCACGGTGCAGAAAACTGTTGATCCTGATCATGATTCAGCCCTCTGTTCCCCAGCATTCAGGGAAGAAGGATCGTCGTCTCCTTTACCCACGCAGGAGTTCGGCCAGGCGCTCATCGAACGTTTTCCCCAGTTCCTCGTGGAGGCTCCGACCATGGGCATCCATCGTAACAATCCCAGGAAAATGGTCCAGGCGGATCTTCCAGAAGGCCTCCGGCAGACCGAACTCCTCCTTTTTGAATACATCCAGAACCTCAACCATAGCCCGGGCATTGGTGACGCCGGCGCCACCCATGCCGTGGACATAGACCGCCTTGTGGGCCTTGCAGGCGGCGAGCGTCCGCGGACCCATGCCCCCCTTGCCGATCACCACCCGGAGACCGAAGGCTGCAATCACCTTGTCCTCGTAGATTTCGTCGCGGATGCTCGTCGTCGGCCCGGAGGAGACGATGCTCCATCGCCCCGCGTCGTTGCGGAGAATCGGGCCGCTGTGGTAAATGGCCCCGCCTCGGTAGATCTTTTTCAGCTCGTCGAAGATCCGCTGATCCTCTGTCGGCAGCGGTTTCGGCCCCTCAATCAGGCGATCCACCAGGTATTTGTGGGCCGCATCCCGGCCCGTCGTCGCGATCCCGGAGATCGCCACGGCGTCGCCGGCATGGAGTTCCAGAATCTGTTCCGCAGTAATGGGAATGGTCAATTCTCTCATCTTTGTTGCCTCATCCGATAAAACGATAGGCGCCGTCGGATTCTATCCTGATTGCCCGGCGGCGATTTTCCCAACACATATACGTCACAGTGACAAAGTAGGAGGCGGGAACACGGTGGAGTGCGCCGATCTTGACACCCAAAAGGGTCGTTTTTCCGCCGAGTCCGAGGGGGCCGATCCCCAGTGTATTGGCCTCCGTGAGAATACGCTCTTCCAGCGCCGCAAGGGCAGGATCGGAATTCACATCTCCCAGGGGGCGCAGAAGCTGGTGCTTGGAATGAAGGTAGCCTGAGCCCCGATCGCTGCCGAGGCAGATCCCCAGGATTCCGGGTGGACAACCCTTCCCCTCCGCCCGGCGGACGGCGTCCAGGACCACGCGCCGAACCCCCTCCAGATCGCGTCCCGCATCCAGGGCATCGTCGGGCAGGCTGTACTGCCGCCCCACATTCTCACTGCCGCCGCCCTTGAGCATCAGGGCCACTTCGATCGCTTCGTCATCCCACTCCTCAAAGAAGACCCCCGGAAACCCTTTGCCCACATTGTTTCCGCTGTTCAAGCCGGTCACGGAGTCGACGGCATTGTGCCGCAGATACTGCTCCCGCGTCGCCCTTACTACAGCTTCCTCGCATACCGTGCGCATCACCCGAGGGGAGAGACCCGGCGGGTGGTGGATGAAAAAGAGAGGCATTCCCGTGTCCTGGCACAGGGGAACCTGTTTTTCCCTGGCCAGGGCCATGTTCTCCAGAAACGTCGCGAGAATCATCCGCGCCGTCGAGTCCGGCGCTTCTTCATCATGGGCCCGTCTCAGGGCCGCCTCCACATCCGCGGGCAGTTCACAGGAGGTCCGGCGGACAAGGTCAAAGAGGGCCTCACCGAAGGCGGGCTGATTCAACCTGTTTTTCGAATCGTATTGCACGTTCATTTCTCCATAATTAACTTAGTCTTACAAGATCTCACTCAACACGGAATCGTCGGATGGTCTCTTCGGGAATCTCCAGACCCAAACCCGGTTTCTGTGGCGGCAGCATCTGTCCATTCTTGATCTGCATGGGTTCCGCAAAAGCGCTCGCCACCCAGGGCATGTATTCGATGCTGCCGGATTCCATGACGCCGCAAGCGACATGAATCGTGCTTTCCATCATGTGATGCGGCTCCACCGGCAGATTGGCGACCTCGGCAAGGGTCACCACCTTGACCATTTCGGTGATGCCGCCGATCCGGATGATGTCCGGCTGCAGAATATCCACCGCACCGGCCCGCAGGTAGGCGCCGAATTCATAAGGCGACCCCAGCGTTTCTCCCATGGCGATGGGAATGTCCAGTTCCGCTGCGAGTCTGGCATGACCGGGAATATCCTCACACAGGAGCGGCTCTTCAAACCAGGCGACCCCGAGCTGTTCAAGCTCGCGACCCACCCGCACGGCCGTCGGGTAGTCCCATTTCTGGTTGGCGTCAACGGCGATCCAGGCCTTGTCACCCAGGGCCTTGCGGACCCCCCGGACGCGCTCGATATCGGTTCGGTAATCCGCATGGCCGATCTTCATCTTGACACCGAACATCCCCAGAGCCAGATATTCCTCGAAGGCCGTTACCATCTCGGAAACACTCATGTAGAGCCATCCACCGTCGGAGTAGTAAACCGGCGCGCTTTCCCGGCGGCCCCCCAGGAGCTTGTAAACCGGCAACCCCGCAATTTTCCCCTTGATATCCCACAAGGCCAGATCCACCGCCGACTGGGCCTGGGTGACCAGACCGCGTCGCCCCCCTGTTTGCATTCGCCTGTAAAGCTTGTGCCACAGGCGTTCATGGTCGAGGGCGTCCTCGTCGATCAGGAGCGGCGCAAAATCGTCCTGAAGGATACAGCGGGTGGCCGTGTCGCCCCCCAGTAGACTCCAGGAGTATCCAAGCCCCGTCGTCCCGTCTTCGGTGGTGATGAAGACAACCGGCATGTTGACTTTACTGACGG
>CAIUXU010000342.1 GCA_903903205.1 uncultured Syntrophobacterales bacterium | reverse complement strand
GCAAGAAGCACCGCTGCCGCCGTCCAGGAGGTTTTTTCCTCCGGCCAGATCACACCGTCTGGAAAGGTCACTCCCATCCAGTAAGCGCCGTCATCATATCTCTTGTCGCAGATCCAGTTGAAGATGATGGAGGCCCTTTCGCGATCCCCCATTGCCGCCAGCGTCAAGACAAGCTCCGCTGCCTCGGCCGTGGTCACCCAGGACTGATCGCAAACACAACGGACCCCCCAATCGGGAACAACGAACTTTTCCCAAAACCGGTCGATCCTCTTGCGGGCTTCGGCCCCCTGGATCGCGCCGCAGAGGACAGGGTAGTACCAGTCCATCGAATATCGCGCCTTCATCATGTTGAACAGGCTGGGGCGATGGCGGATCGACTCTCCGAGTTTCTGCAGAGCCAATTGCCAGTCCGAACGTTTTTTCCCCAGAATGGACGCAACGGCAATCGCGCATTTGAGGCTCATATAGACAGAGCTCGAGCCGGTCAGGAGGGCCATCGGATCAACCACCCCTTCACTGTTCCTGGCCCAGGCAATCTCGCCGGTAGCCGCCTGAAGGCCGACGGCATAGTCAATTCCCGCCTTCAATGTCGGCCACAACCGCCTCAGAAAACGCATCTCGCGGGTGATCAGGTAATGATGGTAAACCCCGACGGCGATATAAGATGAGACGTTGCTGTCGCGGGTTTTGTCCTCCGGCACACCGTCGCGGGTTGCCGACCACCAGCTCCCATCGGAAAGCTGGGTCTCCGCCATCCATTGGTAGGCCAGTTCCGCTTCCCGGAGGTAACCGGCAACACTCAGTCCCATAGCACTTTCCACGTGATCCCAGGGATCGGTTTTCCCACCGGCGGACCAGGGTATTTCGCCATCCGGCTTCTGCAGGCCGGCGATAAAATCTGCGATGGCGCCCATATCGACAGGCAGCAGGGCAAGGTTTTGCGAAAGGGGAAGTTCCATCAGCGATATCCTTTTTTCAGGTATAAGATCATGCTCTTGCCGATCAGGGGGTTCAGTATCCGATCGATCATGGCAGTCAGCGGGGGGCGCCGGATAATATCCCATTCGAGGAATTTCCGGTACGCCTTGACGAGAGGGAATGCATCATTCTTGTGTCCCACAAGACATTTAAGCCACCAGTAGGGCGCATGAAGACCATGCCGGTAGCGAATTCGCCAGCAACGCGTGCCCGCCTCTTCCAGCAATCGAAGCAGCTCCTCTTTCCTGTAGATCCGGATGTGACCGCCGGGCTCGCGGTGATAGGCCGACGAAATCGCCCAGCAGATCCTCTCCGGCAAAAAGCGTGGAACGGTGACGACCAGATCCCCGCCGGGCTTGAGGACCCGGACCAGCTCCGCAACGGCCTCCCGGTTCTCCCTGATGTGTTCGAGGACCTCGGAACAGACCACCACGTCAAAAACACCTTCGGCGAAAGGGAGTTTGGTGACATCGGCCCGGGAAATGAGCCAACGGCCTTTCGATTCAAGCGCCATCAGGGAGAGGTAACCTCTGGTCTTGCAAAGGTCATCCCATCCGAGATCAACACCTGCAACCTCGACGCCATCCGTTCGAAACGCCTCGCAGAGATGCCGGCCCCCTCCGCAGCCGGCGTCAAGAACACGCATCCCCGGCCGCAGCCGGATTTGCTTAAAATCGACGGTGAGCATCGATCACCTCCCGGTAAACGTCCACCGTTTTCTGGGCAGCATGCCGCCAGGTGAGCGACTGTTTTACGCGCTGCAGCCCCGCTTCGCCCAGCCTCCTGCGCCTGTCCGGATCATCCAGAAGGGCAACAATGGCCTCCCGCAGCGCCGACTTGTCCGCCGGCGGCACCAGAATTCCGGCATCCCCGATCACCTCCGGCAGGGCGCCGCCCGTTGTGCTGATCACCGGCACGCCGCAGGCCATCGCCTCGCCGGCTGGCATGCCGAACCCTTCATAAAGGGAGGGAATAACGGCCATGGTCGCCTCGGCATAATAGCGGGCGAACCCCTCCTGGGGGATGCGCCCGGTAAATCGAACCGTATCGCCCAGGGAAAGTTCGGTGACCAGCCGATCGATTACCCCATCCGTTTTGGGGGCGCCGATCACCACAAGACGGATCTTTCTTTCCCGGCGGATCTCCGCCACCGCTTCCAGAAGATAACGAAGACCCTTCAGGGGGGTATCGGCGCTGTTCGTCACCAGGAGTTGGTCATCCGCCCTCTCGACCCCGTCCAGCGGGTAAAAACAGTCCAGATTGATCCCGTTGGGAACCACGCGGAACCGTTCATCGGGAATTTTGAATTCCCTCCCGATATCCGTCCGTGAAGAGTTGGAAACCGTAATGATATGCGAAATACGCCTTGAAACCCGCTTCTGCATGGTCACAAATGAGTACCAGCGCCGGGTCTTCATCCGGTGGAGCCAGCTTCCTGCCGCCGCGATCTCCATGTCCCGATCCACGGTAATCGGGTGGTGGATGGTCGCAACTGTCGGATAACCGCTCCGCGCAATGCCAAGCAGGCCATAAGAGAGGCTCTGGTTGTCATGAACGATATCATATTTTACCTGCCGTTTTCGCAGGTGATGGTGGGCCCTGATTCCGAATGTAAAGGGTTCGGGAAATCCCCCCGAACACATGCTGATGAATTCAAACTGGTTGACCGGTGATGAGAGTTCGCTTATTTTCCTGACCTTGAAGAGGTGGTCCGGGTTGTAGAGATCAAGGCCGGGAATCTTGTGGAGAGAAATGCCTTCTGCAAGCTCCGGATAGGGAGGGCCGGACAGAACATCGACCTCATGTCCGAGCTCTTTGAGCGCCTGGCTCAGGTACTGGATATAAACCCCCTGCCCCCCGCAGGCCGGATTCCCCCGATAGGTCATCAGGCATACGCGCAGTGCGCGACCCTCTCTGTTCTGCTGGCCGCTTTTCAGGTTTGCCTGTTTCAATATGATTTCCCCATCATTTTCATCGCCGGATCAATACAACCTGTCTGGTGAATTAGCAAATAAAAAGTAGGGGCGGGGTTTCAAGCCCACCCAATATCCAGACGAATTGGTTTGACAGATCCGCATCCATGAAATATGAAGCAGGACATGACACTACCGAAACTGATCGTTTTTGATATGGATGGCGTCTTGATCGACGTCTCCGGCTCCTACCGCGAGACCGTCCGACAAACGGCGAGGCTGTTCTTCGCCGGCGCCACAGGCTTTGAAAAATTGCCCGATCCGCTCTTCCCGTTGACGGACCTCGCCGAACTCAAGCAGACCGGCGGCCTGAACAACGACTGGGACCTGACCGCCCGTGTCCTCCATCTCCTGTTTGCGCTGGTCAGATATCCCGCAGCTCCGTCATTAATGTTGTCATCCCCGAATGCTTCTATCGGGGATCTGGTTTCCGAGGTTAAGGCGGGTGGTTCCCCTGACCCTGAAGAGACGATCCGCCGCTGCAATGTGTCAGATCTATCCGATTTCATTAATAGTTCGTCCAGACCGCTCATGGATCTCCTCGACCGGTATGGCGGACGTCGAGACCTCTTCGTGACAAGCTGTTATCAGGGTGACGTAGCAACCGGCAACCGGATCAAGCGGATTTTTCAGGAGATCTATCTCGGCCCGGTGCTCTTCACGGCGCTTTACGGGGAGACCTTGCGACAAAATAATGCTGGAGAAGGCCTGATCCACCGGGAAACCTTGCTGATAGACCCGACCCTGCTGGCAGATCTCTCCCGAAACCACGTCCTCGCCATCGCTACCGGCCGCCCGCGGGCGGAGGCGGATTTCCCGCTGGACCGTTTTGACCTGCGGAAATATTTCCAGCTCGTGATCACGCTGGATGATTGTACGCGGGAGGAAGAGAAAATCTTTGTCGAGGGCGGCGAACGGATTTCGCTAAAGAAACCCGATCCCTACATGCTCGATCTCATCTCCGGCCTGATCGGGAAAAGATTCAGTGATTGTTATTACCTGGGTGACATGCCCGACGACATGCAGGCGGCCCGGTCGTCAAAAACCTGCTACCGGGGCATTGGGGTTGTCCTCTCTTCCGCCGATCCGGAAAATCTGCGTACAGCACTGTTGCAGGCCGGCGCCGGGCAGACCATCGACAATTACGCCGCTCTGCCCGGCATCATCGGTTAATCACACCTTCTTTTGCCGAAACCAGCTTTTTTCAATACCGGTAATAATCCGGCTTGAATGGGCCTCCGACAGGTATCCCTAGATAGTCCGCCTGTTTTTTGTTCAGCTTCGACAGCTTCGCCCCCAGGCGGTTCAGATGGAGCCGCGCCACCTCTTCATCCAGCTTCTTGGGCAGCGTATAGACACCCGGTTTCAGCTTGCCGGCAGCCAGTTCCAGTTGCGCAAGGCACTGGTTTGTAAAACTGTTGCTCATCACAAAGCTTGCGTGGCCGGTCGCGCAGCCGAGATTCACCAGGCGCCCTTCGGCCAAAATGATGATGCTCCTGCCCGATTTCAGCGTCCATTTGTCCACCTGCGGCTTGATCTGCATGCGTTTGCAACCGGGCGTATTTTCCAGATAGTGAATATCGATTTCGCTGTCAAAATGGCCGATGTTGCAGACGATGGCCTCATTCTTCATCTTTTCCATCTGCTTGCCAGTGATGATGTCGCAGCAACCGGTCGCCGTAATGAAGATATCACCTTTCGCAAGAACGTCTTCAAGGGCCACCACCTCATACCCCTCCATCGCCGCCTGCAGGGCGCAGATGGGATCGATTTCCACGATGATCACGCGGGCGCCGAAACCCCGCATGGACTGGGCGCACCCCTTGCCGACATCGCCGTAACCGCAGATGACCACCGTCTTGCCGGCGATCATGACTTCGGTCGCCCGCTTGATTCCGTCTGCCAAAGATTCCCGGCAACCGTACAGATTATCGAATTTCGACTTGGTTACCGAATCGTTGACAT
>CAIUXU010000341.1 GCA_903903205.1 uncultured Syntrophobacterales bacterium | reverse complement strand
GGCCGCCGCCGTCGTAGGGTACGTTTTTTGTTTTGATGCCGGTTTCCTTGCCGATCATTTTCCAGGGGAGGTCGGCCTGGCCCCAGGGGCCGGTATTGCTGAAGATCAACTTATCCGGATTGGCTTTGGCGTATGCCAGCATCTCCTTGAAGGTCTTGAACGGCAGATCGGGACGAGCAGCGATGATGGTCGGGCTGTAGTTGATCCGGCAGACGGCCACGAGGTCGTCCGGCCCCTTGGAGCGGCCTTCAACGGCGGGATAGGTGGTGCTCCATCCCATGCCCCCGAAGAGCAGGGTGTAGCCGTCGGGGGCCGATTTGGCCACGATTTCGGAGCCGATGGCCCCGCCACCGCCGGGCTTGAGTTGAATGATGATCGGTTGCCCAAGGTAGTTCATGGCCACGCTTGTGACGGCGCGTGCCGTCAGATCGTGAGATCCCCCCGCCCCAACCGGGATGATGAGGGTCACGGGTTTGGTCGGGAACTCTTGCCCGCCGGCGGTGGGTACCAGCGTCCCGGCAGAGCAGATAAACACAAACAGACTGACTGATAGCATCGTTGATAGAAAGCGTTTGCTCATTTTCTCCCCTCCGTTAAAAGATTTTTTTTCTCCGCCACTGCTTCGGGCGTTCACCAGGAAACTTGAGCCCGCTTGCATCGACCCCCAGATCGACAAAAAGTTTGGCCAGAACAATGGCGCAGCTATACCCCTCCAGGACGGGTAGTTCCCATCCCAACTCGTTCAGACGCTTTTGAAGAAACGATTGAAGCCAGAAAACATCCGAGCATCCGAAGGTGATCACCTCCGCGCCGTCCTCTTCAATCGCGGCCACCGCCTCCTTGACGGCCCGTTCGATCGCCTCGGACGGTTCGCCCCTGAGCGCCTTGTCACGCTCCCCGTCGATGGTGATCTCGTCTTGATGTCCGGGTCGGCCATGGTAGAAGTTGATGTTTCGGATGGATGCGCACCGGTCGGTAAAACGGTGGCGAACGACCAGGTCGTAGTAGAACATGTTGTGCGTCTCGGTAAAATCGATGACGCTGAACTTGTTGCCAAGCATGGAGGCGATGTGCATCTGGGAGAAGGCGCAGGCTGTAACCGGGATACCATACCCCCTGGCGATCTCCCGGGACTCCATGAACCCCGGTTCGCCGCCGCCGAGCAGGACGATGGCGTTGTACTTTCCACTCTCGCAGGCTTCACGGACAATCGGCAGCCGGGCGGCGGCCACATGTGCAAACTCCTCGCGGGTTTCGACCGCCCAATCACCGTAAGGGGGTTTTGGTCCTCCGTGGAAGTCCCACTCCACGTCCTCCAGGAGAGGTCGGATGTTGAGGTACTCCATCCGGAGGCGTTTCTCTTTCGTCAGCTCGGCGGAGTGGTACTTGTCCGCAAATTTTCCGCCGGTGGAGAGCTCGAATGGCTGGATGAATAAAAACCGGTACTTCTTTTTTCCTTCCGCCATCGCTTATTCCTCCCGATCCCAGTCCTTGGGGGGATACTGATTTCCAGAATCATCGATGAAGACGATCCTCGCCGCCTCCTTGGAAGGAACCCCGCCATACGCGAACACCAGAACCACCTCTTCCTTCCGGCTCGCGTTCGCCACGCCGTGAATAACCCCCTCCGGCGCAAAGACGAAGGTCCCCGGAGGGCATTGGACAATCTTCGCCTCCGGTCCAATAAAGAGAATCATCGTTCCCGATATCACATACATCGCCGCTTCCGCGCTCATGTGTACATGCCGTTCGTTGGCGGTATGCGGTGGGATCACCGTTCTTCCCATGGCGATACGCTTTGACCCACAGACCTGCTCATTGATGCCGAAGTTGATCGCCAATCCTTTTTCATAGGCGGTGTCGGTGACGACATCGTTGAAATGCCCGGTCTTTGGCGGCACAACCAGCAGGTTCGAAAGTTCATCCAGTTTTACATATTCAGCCATTATCTTCTCCTCGCGCATGTTCTTGTCCGTTGTTAATGTGGAAAATCGTCCCGCAGCAACCCTATTTGGGGGCGTCGAAGGCATGTTCGCCGAGCTTCTTGAGCTGCTGTTCGGGTCCCGGAGGCGCATAGACGACGATATATGTGAGATCCTCATCAGGACCGACAACGATTTTATGCAGCATTTGGGCGGGTGCGAAAACAGCCATTTCAGGTTCAAGCGGGAACACCTTCCCCGCCATGAACATGGTTCCCTGTCCGGAGAGAATATACCAGCAATGTTCCACATCATGCTTGTGCTCAGAGCCAGTGACCCCGGCGTTCATGGTGTTGACGAGCAACGAAAAATGTTTGGCGCCGCTGATTTCTTCATCGATCAGAATGCGAAATGTTCCCGCCCGACCGTGCAATACTCCCGTAATAGCCTCTTTCAAAGGTACCACATACTTCTCACCCATGATGAATCCTCCTTGGTTGTCTCCATCTGATCGCGATGGGAATTTACGTTTATTCAAGTGGAATTTGAAGACGGAATGTTTGCCAGATCCTCATAAAAAGAGATGATATCCGCATTGTCCCATTCCCCCCTCCCTTTGGCGACCTCCGCTTCCAGCGCCTGGGCGTGCAGACTGCTGAGAATGAGCGGTGCGTTCACACGATGGCCCAGATCGAGCATCAGCCGGACATCTTTCAGATGGAAGGCGAGCTTGCCTTCGGGAACAAGCAGGTCCTTATCAACCATTTTCTGCCCCTTCTGGTCCATCGCTCTGGAATAGGCGGCCGATTCTTTCAGCACCTCCAGTGTCCGCTGGGGGTCCATCCCCGCCTTCTTTGCGAGACATAGTCCCTCGGCGAGTACCATGCGATTCAGCCCGAGCACCAGGTTAACGACCAGTTTAGCCGACGCCCCGCTGCCGTTCGCACCCATGTAAAAATTGTTTCTGCCCAAAACGGTGAGAATCTGTTCACATTCTTTGAACGTATCCTCATGGCCACCGACCATGAAGGTTACATCCTTTTCTGCGCACATTTTACTCGTTCCGCTGATCGTGGCATCGAGCATCTCGATCCCGCGTTTCTTCAACCGGAGAGCCAGCGCCCCGGACATGACCGGATCGGCGGTGGTCGTATCGATCAAAATCAGCCCTTTTGTTTCCATCTCAAACAGTTTCAGGGAATTCCCGACGACATCATTTACAACATGGGAATTCGGGAGCGACAGGATGATCACATCAACCATCGGAGGAAGCGCTTCGGGAGAGGCGGCCTTTCGAAATCCATTTCCGACAAGGGCCTCCATTTTTTCGTTGTCGATATCGTAGCCGACCACAGAAAATCCGGCGGAGAGCAGGTTCCGTACCATTCCCCGCCCCATCAAACCGAGACCGACAAAACCGATTCTCTTCTTCATGCGGGATCTGCGCTCCTGTTCGATATATACTTTCTGACCTGGGCCAAGGCCGTTTTGGTCATGCGGTTTTCAATGAAACGCATCGCCTGCGGCCATCGTTGCTCGATACAATCGGTACCGCCGGAATGGGCCAGCGCGATATAGACCACGTGATCCTGACCTTTCCCGGCAGCAGCATGACCGGCAATTCCCAAACCAAGATCCGATCCTGCAAGGCGACGGACCCCTTTGGCCAATGCCTTGGCCATGTCGGAATAACCCTCTTCCTTCTGGAACGATGACGGTAGGTTCAACAGCTTTTGCGCCATCTCCGGGCTGACGACCGTCACGCCCAATCGGAAAAATTCTGGGCACCCTTCCATCAATTTCAGTGTCTGGATGATGGAACTGCCGAAAGCCGTTTCAGCCACGGAGAGCGTCAGTCCCGCTTTCCGGAGCAGACTCCCCAAAACCCCTTCGTAGCTCTCTTCATCGACCCCAAAGATAAACTCCTGCAGGCGTTCGCGAATCTCCGCCTCTAGGGAGGCATTCAGGGTTTCGGCCCGGGATCTCTCGTTCGCTTTGGCCGTCAGACGAATGTGGATTTCGCCGATCTGGGTATGGGCGAGAAGCCCGATTGTGGGGTTGGTTCCCTGTTCGATCAGATCCTTGAGCCGATCGTCCACAAGGCTTTCGCCGATCCCAAAAAGTTTGAGAACCCGGGAAACAATTACCTCCCGGATGCCCAATTTGTTTCGCAAATATGGAAGAACGGCATGCTCCATAAAATAACGCATCTCATGGGGGACCCCGGGAACGATGATAATCGCTTTGCCATCCTGTTCGGCGATGAAACCAGGAGCGGTTCCAACCGGGTTTTCAATCGGGATCGCCCCCTCGGGAATGAAGGCTTGCTTGCGATTGTTGGGGCTCGCGGTCCGGCCCATGCGGGTGAAAAATTCGCTGATCTGATCGAAGAGAACATGATTAAAAACAAGTGGTTTTCCCAAGACTTCGGCTACGGCTTCGCGAGTCAGATCGTCCAGGGTCGGCCCGATACCACCCGTTGTAATGATAAAATCCGACCGACCCAGTGCATTTCGCAGCGTGGACTTGATTCGCTCCAGGTTGTCGCCGACAGTGGATTTATAGTGCAAATCCAGGCCAATTGTCGTCATCTGCTGGGCCATATAGGCTGAATTGGTGTCCACGATCTGTCCCAGCAAAAGCTCCGTTCCAACCGCAATGATTTCTGCTTTCAATCTCTTTCCCTTCTATACCGCGAGTTCGGCGTCTGTTCATACGAGTCGTTATCATCTATAGAAGCTCTTTTCATCTGTCAAGTGAAAGAAGTTTTGCTGTCGTCGTAGATTTATAATGGAGATCGTGATAATTGATCGTAAGCAGATGGCAACCGCACACCGTTTAATCCGTGAAACCGGTGGGAGGCGAGACCTTGGCAGGAACGGTGAAGCGGGGGCTGTGATCCAAACTGCACAAGATTGGATGAATTCATGATGAAAGGAGGAAGGGAGATGGTTCAGAACATGAAGATGGGGGCAAAAATTAGGTTTGTCCTGGCCCTGATGGCCCTTGCTGTCTTGGTTACAGGCTTGGTTGGCATTGTTGGCATGAGCCAGGTTAATCAATCTCGAGACGAAATCGCCAGAATCACATTGCCCGGCATTAACGGGTCGGAGATGAACAAGGAGGCTCAAACAGCGATCCAGAAAGGTGAACGTACCTTCGCTCTTTTAAAAGGAATGTTGATCGCTGTGATGGTACTCTCCATCGTTCTGGCCATAGCAATCGGTATTCGCTTCACAAGGGATGTGACCGATATCATCGCGGGACTGAAAGACGAGGTCAGGACAATCGTTAAAGCCTACGCCGGAGGAAATTCTGCGATGCGGGGTGATCCTGAAAAGGTCAACCATGAGTTCAGGGATATCATTAAAGGTTTTAACGATACGATTAATTCCTCTATTGAAACGACGGCGGAGCAGGGAAAGGTAGCGCAAAAAGTTGCTGCCGGTGACCTGACCGTTCAGCTTCCCATAAGGTCCGAACAGGATATCGTAGCAATCAGCATGAATACTGCTATCGCGTCATTGAACAATCTGCGAAATGAAATTAATCGGTTAGCCAATGCTTCTCAAGAAGGTATGCTTTCCGAACGCGGCCGTCCGGAAGAGTTTCGTGGCGCCTATGCCGAAATCGTGCGGGGCGTTAACGAACTGCTTGAAGCCGTAACGCTTCCGGTCGCTGAGGGCAATCGTGTCATGGGCTTGATCTGCGATGGAAATCTCCGGGAGAAGTTTGAGATTGCCTGCAAGGGTGATCATGAGCGAATGAAAGATGCGATTAATGGTTTGCGCACTTTCTTGGGTGAATTGGTAGTCTGTGTTACCAGGATCGCGCACGGAGATCTGACGGCTAAAATGCCTAAAGCATCGGAAATAAATCAGATTCACGGATGTTTGGCCCTTCTGGAGAATAATATCCAGGCGCTTCTTTCCGATACCTCTATGCTCTCCAAGGCCGTCGTGGACAAAGACTTTGCTATTCGCGCTGATGCCGCGAAACATCAGGGTGATTTCCAGCAGATCATTTTGAATATCCATGAAATACTCGATGCTGTCAACGAACAGTTGAAGGTTGCCGCCGAGTACAGGGAACGGATTGCCCAGGGCGAAGTTTCTCCGAAAGTCTCTGATGATGAGAAGATTGATCCCCAAAATATATTTTTGGAAATGATTGCGAGGAACAAACCATATTTTTAATCCCTGTATTCATGAATAAATGGCCAATCGTCGCTGCGTCTGGTTCGCTACCCGCTCAGGACGACGACAGGTGGGCTGGTCTTGCGCCTTGCTGCAGCATGGAGGACGTGTGAATCTTCAGGGCAAGCACATCCTGATTGTTGAGGATTTCCAGAGAGAACGTGACTTTCTGGAAACTCTCTTAATAAAGAATGACTACAAAGTTGTCAGCGCCCGAGACGGGATAGAAGCCTTGGAGAAACTCCAGTCGGCAGCGTTCGATTTGATCATCTCGGACGTTTTGATGCCGCGGATGGACGGCTTCCAGTTGTGCCGCGAAGTGAAAACGGACGAAAAACTTAAAACCATTCCTTTCGTTTTTTACACGGCCCAATATACCGATGCGGAAGACGAGGAGATGCTCCGGTCACTTGGAGCGGCTCTTTATCTGGTCAAGCCCGTTATGCTGCATACGCTTTTGGGAGGTATCCGCCAGGTTCTGGAGCAGTCGGGTGAAGTTAAAATCCCCACCCCGACGCACCAGCTTAACGAAAAAGAGTTCGCCGCCGCCCATGCTGAACGTATAACGCTCAAACTTACAAAAAAAATTGATGAACTCGAAAGCGAACGGGCCAACTTGCAGACCATTTTTGAGGCGGCCCAGGTAGGCATGCTGCTGATTGACGAAGGCGGTGCCGTGACCCGCATCAACCCGGTGGTCACCCAATTGTTCGGCAAGGATGCGGCGGCCATGATCAGCGGCCAGATTGGCGACGCTCTGGGTTGTCTCCATGCATCGCGTGACGCCGCAGGATGTGGCCACACCGAAGTCTGTCCCGATTGCCTCATGCGAAGAACCTTCTCGGAGGTGCTGCGCACGGGCGAGACAATTCGGGGCGTCGAAACCGCAACCCGACTCATCATCGACGGCATGGAACGACAGTTTTACCTGTCGATCAGCGCGGCCCCCATTGTTTTGAAAGGCAGGAATCATGCCTTGCTCTCTTTTTCGGACGTTACCGATCGCAAACGTCAGGAAATTGAACTGACCCGGTCCAGAGATGAGTTGACGCAGACCAATTACCACCTCAACGAAGCGGTCGCTCAGGCGAATATTGCCAACCTGGCCAAGAGCGAGTTCCTGGCCAACATGAGCCATGAGATTCGTACGCCCATGAATGGGGTGATCGGCATGATCGGGCTTTTGCTGGACACGGATCTGAACCCGGACCAGCGGCGCTATGCCGAGATCGTGCTGAACAGCGGCGAATTGTTGCTGGCACTCCTTAACGATATTCTTGACTTATCGAAAATTGAGGCGGGCAAGCTTGATTTGGAAGTGCTTGATTTTGACTTGCGCGCCCTGCTGGATGACTTTGCAGCGATGGTAACCCTCCGCGCCGAGGAAAAAGGCATCGAGTTCATCTGTGCTGCGGCGCCAGACGTTCCTTCCGCGCTTCGTGGAGACCCTGGACGCCTGCGCCAGGTGCTTACCAACCTGATGGGTAACGCCGTCAAGTTTACTTCCGAAGGCGAGATTTCGGTGCGGGCGAGTCTGGTATCGAAATCGGATCATGATGTTCTGATCCGCTTTTCCGTAAAAGACAGCGGTATCGGCATCTCGACGGAGAAGCAGAAGATCCTGTTTAAGAAGTTTATCCAGGCAGACCCTTCGACCACGCGAAAGTATGGTGGCACCGGGCTGGGGCTGGCCATCTCGAAGCAGTTGGCAGAGGTGATGGGCGGCGAAACGGGTGTCGAGAGTAAAGAAGGCGAGGGGGCTGAGTTCTGGTTTACCGCCCGTTTTGCCAGGCAAACGGTAGATGAACACCCTATAATATCCCCAGTCGGGATTCGCGGGGTTCATGTCCTGGTTGTGGACGACAATGCCACCTGTCGCGACGTGTTGACGATCCAGTTGGCGGCCTGGGGCGTGCGCCCGCAAGAGGCTCCGAACGGCCCCATGGCACTGCAGGCGCTCTATATGGCCAGAGATGCCGGAGATCCCTTCCCGGTAGCTATTGTTGATATGCAGATGCCCGGCATGGATGGTGCAACCCTGGCCCGGATCATCAAGACCGACGAAAAGCTGAAGGATACACGCTTGGTACTTTGCTCTTCCCTGGCCCAAAGGGGAGATGCCAAGCGAATGCAGGGGATCGGATTTTCCGGTTACTTGACCAAGCCGGTACGACATGGGGAGATCATCGACTGCCTTTCTGCCGTGTTGGCCGGGATGACTGTGACGGAGCCAGAGCAGCCTTTGGTCACGCGCCACACGATCCGCGAGATGCGCTTGGGGGTGGTTCGTATTCTGCTTGCCGAAGACAATATCACCAATCAGCAGGTGGCCGTGGGCATCCTGAAGAAACTGGGGCTGCGCGCGGACGCCGTCGCCAATGGCGTAGAAGCGCTTAAGGCTCTCGAAGCACTCCCCTACGACCTTGTGTTGATGGATGTGCTGATGCCCGAGATGGATGGTCTGGAAGCCACCCGTCAAATCCGCAACCGTCAATCCGCTGTCCGCAACCACCAGATTCCCATCATCGCCATGACCGCCAACGCCATGCAGGGCGACCGGGAAAAGTGTATAGAAGCCGGGATGAACGACTACGTGTCCAAGCCGATTTCTCCTCATGCTCTGGCCGATGCACTGGAAAGGTGGCTCCCGCAGGAGGCTACAGCAGCACTGAAACAGGCAACCGACAAAACAGAGCACCAAGCTCCTCCCGTTTCCTCTAAAGAATCGGAGGCGCCAATCTTCGATAAGGCGGGCATGATGGTCCGCATGATGGATGACGAAGATTTGGCGCGTACGGTGCTCGGGGGATTTCTGGAAGACCTTCCCAAACTTATCGAGGTGCTGAAGGGTAATCTGGAATCCGGTGACGTTCCGCGGACCGAGCGGCAGGCCCACACCATCAAAGGCGCATCGGCAAACGTGGGCGGAGAGGCCTTGCGTGCGGTGGCCTTCGATATGGAGAAGGCGGCCAGGGCCGGTGACCTGAAATCCGTCATGGCTCGACTTCCTGAACTGGAACATCAGGTTGCCAGACTGAAAGACGTTGTGTATAAATATATCAGTAACAACTAACGTAACGATTCAGCACTTGAAAAGATTGGTCATTCCGAATGCTTCTATCGGGAATATAGCCGTAAAAACATCATCGCCTTTTTCCTCTTTTTTCAAACACCCTTCTTGACGTACCCGGCACTTTTGCATATACTCCGCCGTCCTTTTGCCCTGTTTTGCCGTGCCTTTATTTTCAGCAAGGAGAATCAGCAATGGGATCAAATAGATAAAATTTATCGATGGGAGGATGGATCGTGATTCAAAACATTGCAAGGGGTATGATGATTGTGATGGCCTGCTCGCTGATTCTCGGCACGGCTGTCGGTTGCGGAGCAAAAGAGGAGAAAGCGCAGACGGCAAAACCCGTAATGGCGCCAGGTCCTGCTGAAACGGTGACTCCGGTTGCTGCTTTGCCCGCTGTGCAGCCTGCCGTTTCTGAAAATAAGACGGATGACACAGGGATTGCCGTGGAAGTGGACGGAGTCAAGATGATGAAGGCACAGCTCAATTCGGCAATGCAGCAGAAGCTGGCGCAGCTCAAAGATCAGATTCCCCCTGCAAGTCTGGAACAGGCAAAGACCGAAATTCGCAAGGGGCTGATAGACGAGTTTGTGATGCTCACCGTGCTGAAAAAGGAACTCGCGGCCAAGAAAGTAATCGCCGGCGAAAAGGAGATTACAGAAGTCCTGGAAAGCATGAAGGCCCAGTTGCCGGCCGGGAAGACGATGGACGATCTCTTGAAGAAAAACGGGATCGACATGGCCAAAATACGTGAAGATATCGGAATGAATATCAAAATGGACAAACTGGTCAAGCAGGAGCTTGGGGGAAAGATCAAGGTTACGGACAAGGAGATCTCCGAATTTTATGAGAAAAACAAGGAGAAGTTCACCACACCGGAATCCGTTCACGCCCGTCATCTGCTGGTAGCCAAAGTTCCGGAAGATACCGACAAAACGAAAGCCGACAAGAAGGTGAAGGCGGAAGGTCTGCAGAAAAAGTTAGTGGCCGGCGCCGATTTTGCCGATCTTGCCGCCAAGAATTCCGATTGTCCGAGCAAGGAGAAAGGTGGGGATCTCGGAACCTTTACCCGCGGTCAGATGGTCAAGCCGTTCGAGGATGCCGCCTTCTCGCAGCAGAAAAATGTGATCGGTCCCGTCGTGGAAACGGATTTCGGGTTTCACATCATTCAGGTCCTCGAACACCAGTCCGCCCAGATCGGAAAGCTCGATGGCGAAGCAAAGAAGCGGATCACCGCCTTTCTCGAACGCCAAAAACAGCAGATTGCTTTCGAAGGGATGGTTAAACGCCTGAAAGCAGGAGCCAATATACTGGTTTATGGAAAATAGCCGGAGGTTGTTCGATGAGGAACCGCAAAGCCGGACAGATCCGGGACCACCTCTGGTATTTAGGACGGGAGGAGTCTGGAGTATACCTGTTGGAAGGCGAGAGCTGTTCGCTTGTTCTCAGTGGCGGCATGAGTTATCTTGCGCCCGTTGTTCTTCAACAGATTCATGATTTCGGCATCGATGAAAGGAAGATCCGGAAACTTCTGATCCTCCATGCCCACTTTGATCACGTCGGACTGGTGCCTTTCTTCAAACGCCGTAATCCAGCCATTGATATTTTTGCGTTGGCCAGGGCCTGGGAAATTCTGCGCATGCCCAAGGGGATCGAGACGATTAACGCCTTCAGCCATCTTGTTGCAGAGAGGATGGGCGTTACCGAAGCGCTGGGGGAACACGATTTGGACTGGCGGAACGATATCGCCGGTGTGGTTGTCGCTGAAGGGAGTGAGATCGACCTGGGCGGCCTGACGATCCGGATTTTTGAAACCCCCGGCCACTCCTCCTGTTCTCTCTCCGCATATTGTCCTGAGATCTGCACGATTTTCCCATCGGACGGGGGCGGTATCCCCTATGAAGATACGATCCTTCCTGCGGGAAATTCAAACTATACACGATACCAGGAGAGCCTGAATAAAATGAAACCGCTTGCGGTCGATATTCTCTGCGCAGACCATTACGGGTATGTGACGGGACCGGAGGCGGAAACTTATATTGCGCGAAGCATTGATGCCGCCAGAGAATATCGGGCTCTGATCGAGACAATTTACCGCCGGACGGGATCCATCGAAGAGACGGTGAAACAACTGCTGGACGATATTTATACCAGGCGGCCCGGCTATTTCCTTTCGCCGGAGATCTATGCCGGGGTATGCCGCCAGACGGTTCGCCACATCGCGGGCGCCTTGGATCAGCCCGGGGTTGGCGAGTGAGTCTCGGACATGTTGAATCAAGTCAGGAAAACGATCGAAAACCATTCCATGCTGGTTCAGGGCGATCATCTGCTGGTGGCAGTTTCCGGCGGCGCCGATTCCGTGTCGCTTCTTCTAATCCTCGCGCGGCTTGCGGACGAATATCGGCTGCAGTTGACGGTGGCACACCTGAATCATGGTCTGCGGGGGGCCGAATCGGAGCATGAAGAGGAGTTTGTCCGCCGTCTCAGCGCGGAAATGAGAAT
The DNA here is from genome assembly GCA_903903205.1 of uncultured Syntrophobacterales bacterium. Lineage (GTDB taxonomy): Bacteria > Desulfobacterota > Syntrophia > Syntrophales > UBA5619 > UBA5619. The sequence goes on along the minus strand of CAIUXU010000341.1, from coordinate 1,264 downwards.
CTCCTGTATCTGTAAAACAGTCGATGTCGGTTTGCTTCAGAAAGGGAAGGGGCGGTCACTGGAGGAGATTGGCAGGGAAGAGCGTTATCATTTTCTGTGCGAGACCGCCGAACGGTGTGGGGCAAGCAAGATCGCGACCGGTCACCACCGGGACGATCAGGCAGAAACCGTTTTGATGAATCTGCTTCGGGGAAGCGGTCCGGAAGGTCTCAAGGGGATTCTTCCGATACGGGACGGCCGCCTCATCCGTCCGCTGCTGGAGGTCGGACGGGCCGAGATCCTTGAATATCTCGGAAGGGAAGGGGTTCCGTTTATGACGGACAGTTCCAATCTCAGCCCCGTTTTCCTCCGCAACCGGATCCGTGCTGACCTCATTCCGGAGCTGATTGAGAAATACAATCCGCGGCTGGTCGAAGGGCTCTGCCATACCGCGGAAATCATCCGCGAAGAGGACGATTTCCTGCAAGGCGTCGTCAGGCGGATCATCGATGGGTGGGGGATCGCTCTCGCCGCAGCAGAAGCGATCGTTCCGGTTGCGGCCCTTTGCGAGCTTCATGAAGCCCTCCAGAGGCGAATCATCAAATTGCTGCTGGAGGCGGCAGTTCCTTCAAAAAACGGCATCGGTTACCGCCATATCGAGGCGGTTTTGGAGCTTTCCCGCAAGTCGTACGGCCGATACCGGTCGCTGGATCTTCCTCGCCGGGTTCTTGTCGAACGAGAGGGAGGGTTCCTCCGAATAAGAAATGAAGGGGTGCAGAGAGCAAGAGGCCGGAAGAGAAAAGAAGAAATGGTTTGTAATATTCGACCTGATATTATAAGGAGCAGTTATTCATGAGATCGGATGGCGGTTGTCTCTGAAGGAAACCCCATCTCCATCTCTTTAATTAAAGGAGAAAACGGATTGAACCCCTTGCAGAAGAATATTGCGCTGTGGCTCGTGATCAGTCTCATCTTTGTGATGGTTTATCATCTTTTCAATCAGCCGAAGACCGCCCAGACGGAGATGATCTACAGCGAATTTTTAAGTAATGTGGACAAGACACAGGTTACCGAGGTGACCATCCAGGGAGACAACATCTCCGGCAAGCTGACCAACGGGACGAGCTTCAGAACCTATGCCCCCAGAGATGCGGGCGCGATCACCTTGCTGAAGGAGAGGGGGGTCCGGATCTCCGCAAAACCGGTGGATGATTCTCCCTGGTATATGACCCGTCTGGTCTCCTGGCTTCCGATGCTGCTTCTGATCGGGGTCTGGATTTTTTTC
>CAIUXU010000340.1 GCA_903903205.1 uncultured Syntrophobacterales bacterium | reverse complement strand
GTCTCCGTCCATGAATGGATTCAGGCCGCGGAGATCGGTCCCTGTGGCGACGATATCGCCGCGCTCCAGGGTGTGGATCGAGCTGATCCATTCAATGCAGCGCGGAATCTTATGGGCCATGTCACTGGTGCTATAATTCTGCATGAGTATCCCGTTGTTCCAGAGACGCACCTGAAGCTTGTGCGGATCAGGGACTTCGTCAGCCGTCACCAGATAGGGGCCGATAGGGGCAAAAGCATCCCGCGCCTTCATCTGATAGAAAAAGTTGTTGTCAGGCGGCAGACCGCGGGCGGATCCATCAACGAAATTCAGGTAGCCGAAGACGTATTTCATTGCATCCGCCGCACTGACGTTGCATGCCCGTTTGCCGATAACCAGCGCGAGTTCCGCTTCCCCCTCAAAGATGGTGGCAGGAACATCGGGGAGCACCATGGTCTCGCCGTCGCCGATAATTCCGTTGGGACTCTTCAGAAAAGCGTTGATGGCCGGCAGCACTTTACGGGTTCCATCCTCGTAGTTGACGGCCATACAGTCAATATTGGTGGGCTTTGGCAGTGGAGGCCTGAGCCGTACCGCGCTTACCGGCGCCCCTTTACCACGGTCGGATGCCTGTTGCAGGGCGTCCTTGTATTTGTCAAATCGCTCGATTAACCCGCTGATCAGGTTGTGTGGCCCCGTGCGTGGGATATCCTGAACCACATTGGATACGTCAACTACCGTTTCTCCTTTAAGGACACCAAGTTTGAAGTCGTCGAAAAAAAGCAATTTCATAATTTCCTCCCTCACTTAATTTTTCCTGAATATCCCCGATCCCGGGGATACTTGTTCCATATCTTCTTTCAGTCGAACCACTCCGGTTTCATCTGCACCGTGAGTCCGTCGCCGCTTTTCTTCAGTTGGGCGGCAAGGCCGCTAATCTTCGGAAGCTCATAGGCGAAGAAGTAGCGGCAGGTGTGGATTTTCCCACGGTAGAAATCGGTGTCGGTCACCTCGGGGCCCGCCCCGAGGGCCTTCGTCGCCGTGACGGCCTGGAGGAGCCACTGCCAGCCGATGGCAACGATCCCGAAGAGTTCGAGATAGAGTGTCGCGTCGGCGAGGAAGAGCTCGACTTCGCCTTTGAGGGCAAGGCCAGTAAGCGAGGTCGTCACCTCTTTCAGGGTTTCCACGGCTTCGGCCAAGGCCTGAACGCAGCCTTCACACTCCGGGATCGCCCGGCCGGCTGCTACGGCCTTCTCAACCTCGGCAAGGAAAAGGAAGAGGGCCTTCCCGTTTTTCATGACCACCTTCCGGCCCAGCAGGTCCATCCCCTGGATTCCGGTCGTCCCCTCGTGGATCGGGTGGATCCGGACATCGCGGTAGTACTGCTCCAGCGGGAACTCATCGCAGTAGCCGTAGCCGCCCAGACACTGGAGCCCCTGGCTGACGGAAAGAATCCCCATCTCCGATGGGTAGCTCTTGGCGATGGGCGTCAGCAGGTCGAGCAGCAGCTCGTACTTTTCCTTCTCATCGCCTTCGGTCACCCGTGCGAGGTCGACGTACTGCGCGCACTGGAAAATCAGCGCCAGCGACCCTTCGACGACAGCGCGCTGGAAGAGGAGCATCCGCTTCACATCGGCGTGTTCGATGATCGGCACCTGCGGCGCAAGGGGATTCTTTCCCGCAACGGACCGCCCCTGCGGGCGCTGCCTGGCGTATTCGAGGGAGGCGTAGTAGGCGGCCGATGCGATTGCTGCCGCCCCCATTCCGACGTCGATCCGCGCCTCGTTCATCATCTGGAACATATAGCGGAGCCCCTTGTGCGGTTCACCGACGAGCCAGCCCCGGCAGTCGTCGTTGTCGCCGAAGGAGAGCTGCGTGATCGGCGCGCCCCGGTAGCCAAGTTTGTGGTAGATCCCGATGCAGGTCACATCGTTTCCGGCAAGGCCGCCCTGGCCGTCCGGGCGCTTCTTCGGCACGACGAAAAGGGAGATTCCCTTCACGCCGGGAGGCGCCCCTTCGATCCGGGCCATGAGAAGATTTACGATGTTCCCGGTTGAATCATAGTCGGAGCAGGAGATAAAGATCTTCTGCCCTTTGATCCGGTAGTAGCCCTCTGCCGTCGGGAATGCCGTCGTCGAAAGGTCGGTGAGCGACGAACCCGCCTGCGGTTCGGTGAGGGCCATCGTCCCCTGCCAGGCGCCGGCGAACATCTTCGGAACGTAGGTCTCAATAAGCTCCTGCGAGCCAAAGGAGAGGATCAGGTGGGCCGCGCCGGTCGTCAGGAAGGGGTAAACACTGGCGGAGTAGTTCGCCGCCGAGAATATTCCCCGGAAAGCGGTCATGATCGAGTTCGGGATCTGCTGGCCGTCGCTCTCATACGGGGCCTGAGCGCCGATCCAGCCGCCTTCGCCGCAGGCCTTCATGACCACAGCCGCAACGGGGTGAACAAAGACCTTTCCGTCGCGAAACTCCGGCGGCTCCTTGTCCATCACCGACAGCGCGGGGAAAAGAATCCCCCGGCCCATCCGCATGGCCGTTTCCAGGACCATGTCGAAAGTCTCTTTGCTGTGGTCGGCAAAATAGGGATACTTTGTTAGCGCCTCCGTATCGAACTGCTCATAGAGCAAGAATTGCAGGTTTCTCAGGCTGATGAACTTTTCGGCCATGGTATCCTCCATGTAAGTTTGCCGGTGTGTCAAGACCGTCCCCGGGAAATTACGAAGTTCGCTTCAGGCGATCCCTGCTACTTTTTCGGATGACGCGGGTCCGTCGCCCCCTCGGTAGGCCGTCCGAAAGAGGCCGTATCCAAACCTTTGAGGGGATGGTTTTTTGCGTACATCCCTTTGAGTTTCCGGGCGCGCACCTCGGGATAAAAGGTGTTGATCGCCGCCTGGCTCCGGTCCAGCGGGATCTCTTCGATCTCATAGTCGGCCGACCCGAGGCCGTTGGCCACGCCGCCGTAGATCTGGGCCTCGATGTCCTTTCCCTTGATAACATTAAGCTTCTTTGATCCCGCGTCCAGCGCGCCAAACTCCTCCGCCTCGGAATTGAGCAGGCCGGGGGCGGCGTTCATCATGTCGATGCAGGCCTTGTCCACGGCCACCGGGTCGTAGGAGGCCAGAATCCCGAGACCGTTGACAATCGGGGTGTCGGTCCATCCATAGCAGTCGCAGCTTGGGGAGATGTCCATCGCGAAATTGAGGAAGAAGGCCTTCCCCTCCTCCTTGGTCATCATCGCGGCAAGCGCCGAATCGGCGATGCGGCGGCCGAGGGTAGGCAGGTGGTCGAAGCGCTGGATCGCCTTGAATCCCGCCATGTTGATGCAGAGGTTGGCGCAGGCGAAACAGTAGACACAGCTATCCAGGTCCACCTCCAGCCCCTGATCGGTAACTTTGATGGACCCCTCCGGGCAACAGTCCTCGCAAACCTGCCACCACTCGCACCGGCGACCGGGGCAGAGTTTGGCGTCGATCACGGGCTTGTCGCCGGCCAGGCCGCCGTGCAAATTCATCTTTCCCCGCTTGCTCGCCCCGCCGACGCCAATGTTCTTGAGCGATCCGCCGAACCCGCCGGCCGGATGCCCTTTGAAATGGGCCACCGACAGAAGCGCGTCGGCGTCGGCGATCGCGCGGGCCACAAACTGTTTGTTCAGGTAGTTCCCACGGCCCTGCAGATCGATGATTACGTCGTCGGTTCCGAGCCAGCCGTCGGCCATCACGATGGGACAGCCGACGGACCCTTGGTTGAATCCGTTTTTGTTAGCGGTTTCGAGGTGATCCATGGCAATGGTCCGGCTGATCCAGGGGTGGTAGGGCATCGTCGTCGTGTCGGTGACGAAGGGGCGCAGGCCCTTCTCAATGAGAAGATCGACCAGCGTGCGGATGATCACGGGTCTCAGATACCCGACATTGTAGGCCTCGCCCATGTGGGTTTTCACGGCCACGATGTCGCCCTTCTGCAGGCGATCCAGCCAGCCGGACCGCTCCACGATCTGGCGGCCCTTGATGGCCGTCGATTCGAGAAATCGCCTCGCCCTCGCATTCATGTACCAGACTTTCGATGGATTCATCAATTCTCCTTTTCATCTCGCATCAGACCCGTAAAGGCCCAAGGTATGCAATCGTCCGTTTCCCGGCTCACTTTTACTTCCGCGCCGATAGCTTCGTCTCTAGCGCCTCCCGGATCCTGGTGAGAAATTCCCGTGTCGTCAGCCATGTTTCGCGCCCTGTCAGGAGGCTCAGGTCTTTGGTCATGCAGCCGGATGCGACCGTGTCGAGACAGGCCTGTTCCAGTGTTGCCGCGAATTCCCAAACCTCGGGCGTGTCGTCGAACTTTCCCCGATAGCCAATTGCCCGCGTCCAGGCAAACAGGGACGCGATCGGGTTCGTGGAGGTTTCCCGGCCCGCCTGGTATTCACGGAAATGGCGGGTGATCGTTCCGTGGGCGGCCTCGGTCAAAACGGTATTCCCGTCCGGCGTCAACAGCATCGACGACATCAGCCCCAGGGAGCCGAATCCGGCGCCTACCACGTCCGACAGGATGTCGCCGTCGTAATTCTTGCACGCCCAGACGAACCCGCCTGAGGATTTCACGGCGAAGGCGGCCAGTTCATCCACCATGCGGTGCTCGTAGAAGATCCCCTTCGCCTCGAATTGTTTCCGGAAACTGGTTTCGTACACCTCATGGAAGAGGTTCTTGAAGAGGCCGTCGTAGTGCTCAAGCTCCGTGTTTTTGGTGCCCAGATAGACCGGATAC
>CAIUXU010000339.1 GCA_903903205.1 uncultured Syntrophobacterales bacterium | reverse complement strand
CGGACGATGTCCCGATCGATCTGGGTGATCAACTGTTCCGGGCTTGTGAAACGGACCTCGTCGCGGATCCGCTCAATGAAGTGAACGTCCAGAATTTCCCCGTAGATATTCCTGTGAAAATCGAAGATGTGGGTCTCGATGGAGAGTATTCCGTCGGCGAATGACGGGGAGAAGCCGATGTTGAGGACGCCGTCGTGGCGCTCTCCTTCATGCAGGCAGCGAACGGCATAGACGCCGCGGGCCGGAACCAGCTCCTTGTCCGGTGCGATGTTCGCCGTCGGGAAACCGAGGCCGCCGCCACGGCGGTTTCCAAAGACCACCCGGCCTGACAGGTTGTAGGGACGGCCGAGGAGCGTCGCTGCGAAACCGACCTCTCCGGCGAGGAGCGCATCCCGGATTTTTGTGCTGCTGATGACGGTGTCGCCGATGCAGAAGGCGTTTGTCACTTCAACCGCGAATCCCAGGTGGCGGCCTGCTTCGGTAAGGAAGGTCTCGTTTCCTTCCTTGCCCCGACCGAACGTGTAGTCGTGGCCGATCAGGATCTTGCTGATCTGCAGCTTCTCCCAGAGGATCTCCCGGACGAACGCCTCCGCTGTCATTCGGGCGTAGTCGAGTGAAAAGGGGATCAGGAGAAGCGCGTCAATTCCGAGATCGGCGATGAGGCGGATTTTCTCTTCCAGGGAGGTGATCAGGTAGAACGGCTGCCGTTCCGGATGGAGGACCATCTTGGGATGGGGGTCGAAACTGATGACCACGGCAGGACAGTCCGCCCGTCGCGCCTCTTCGACCAGCTTCAGGAAGATGAACCTGTGGCCAAGATGGACGCCGTCAAAGTTGCCGATGGTCATAACCGCGCGCTGCATGCGGGCGGGGATTTTTTCACTGCCTCGGATCACGTCCATAAGAATTGCTTGACCTCCTCCATGGGGTCGGTACCATAGCATCAATCGCGGCAATTTCAAGCACAATCATCTTTTGCCCGGCCTCCTCCCTTAAGGTTATGGCCGCTAAGTATCCCGGATGCGGAGGCGAACCGCGGCCCCTTCATTTTCACTTGACAATGGCTGGAGCGCCGGTGTAGATAGGCGCGAAGTTCCGGACATGAGGATATTGCCGAAGTGGCGGAATTGGTAGACGCGCCAGGTTCAGGGTCTGGTGGGTGTACGCCTGTCCGGGTTCAAATCCCGGCTTCGGCACCAAATGATGAGGATCTTCCTCAGTGACATCAGGGGTTTGGAGTGATACTCTAAACCCCTGATTCATTTCTGGCACTGCGGTTATAATTAAGAAGAGTACCCCGGATTGGTCATGGCAGGCGACCATCCCGAAGCCAGAAGCCATTCAGCAGGATCAACCCTAATTTTCTTGAGGAGGAGCTTATATGTTGACCAAGGCGTTTATCCCTTATCGCGGTTATTATAGCACCCCTTTCGCGCGATGGCAGGGAGCGATGGCCAATGAGCACGCCATTGTCCTTGCTGCCGAGACCTCGAAGCGGTTCCTGCGGGAGAGGCAATGGGATGCGGGCATGTTTGACTATCTCATTTTGGGAATGACCATCGGCCAGCCGCAATGGTTTTACGGAAGCCCTTGGGCCGCGGCCGTGATGGGCGCCGCCTCGATTTCGGGCATGCTTATCAGCCAGGCCTGCACCACTGCGACGACCTGCATTTATCAGGCCGGTGTCGGTGTGGAAACGGGTCTTTACCAGAATGTCTATACCCTGATGACGGATCGCTGTTCCAACGGCCCGCATACGGTTTGGCCCAATCCCCAGGGGCCGGGCGGCGAAGTCATCTCGGAAAACTGGATGATGGACAATTTTTCGCGAGACCCGTGGGCCAGGGGCCCCATGATCCAGACCGCCGAAAATG
>CAIUXU010000338.1 GCA_903903205.1 uncultured Syntrophobacterales bacterium | reverse complement strand
GAGATGCGGCATACGCGCCGTGGCCGAAGAGCTCGGCATTCCTGAGGCGGATTTCAAGACCCCCGTGGAGGTATTTTTCGAGAAGGGTGTGCAGAATAAAAAATTCATTATTGCGAAAGCTGTTTTGGATAACGATGTGATCGTGAGTCTCCCGAAGCTGAAGACGCATGCCTTCCAGAAGTTCACCGGGTGTGTGAAGAATCAGTTCGGGTGCATACCTGGCATGCGCAAAAGCGAGTACCACATCAAGCTCCCCAACGCCGTGCAGTTCGCACAGATGCTTGTTGACCTGAACAATTTCGTAAATCCTGCGCTCTACGTGATGGACGGGATCTGGGCAATGGAAGGCAACGGGCCGCGCGGCGGCACTCCCCGTAAAATGAACCTCCTCCTTTTTTCAAGTGACCCGATTGCCCTGGACGCGACCGTGTGCAGGATCATCAACGTGGAACCCGAGCATGTACCCACGATAACGATGGGCCACAAAAGCGGTTCCGGAACTTATCTGGCCAAAAAGATCGAATGGGTGGGCGACGATCTCGACAGCTTTCGTCTTTCGGACTTCGACATTATACGCTCCTCTCTTGCACCCTACCGGGACAGGGGCGTCATGCGCTTCTTGAGCAATCGCTTCGTGCCCCGTCCCGTCATCGACACGGAAAAATGTGTGGCGTGCGGCATGTGCGTGACGATTTGCCACACCGAGCCCAAATCGGTCGACTGGGTTCTTGGCGATCAAAAGAAACCACCTACGCACAATTACAAAACCTGTATTCGTTGCTATTGCTGTCAGGAGCTCTGTCCCGAAAGTGCAATCAACATCCGCTATCCGCTTGTCAGGCGCCTCTTCGGACGAAGCGGGTAATGAAAAGGGATGACTCAGACAACCCTGCCGGAGCTGCATCAGGTTGCGACCAATGCTCTCCTCCCGGGCGCGTGAGGCTTGTATCCCGGGTCGCATTTTGGAGATAAAAAGTAGAAATTTTTGTGGCAATCCTGCTGAAAGCTTGGTATATTCCGCGCCGCTGGCTAAAATATTTTTTAAACATGGGGGGCGTCCCCCGATTTCTGATTGCGAGGAGAGAAGGCCGATGGAGGGTCACGTTCCCAAAAGGATCTTTTTCACGAAAGGCGTCGGCACCCACAAGGATGAACTCCATTCCTTCGAACGGGCGCTCCGCGACGCAGGGATTGAACGTTGCAACCTGGTGCAGGTTTCCAGCATCGTTCCCCCCGACTGTAAAATGATATCAAAAACGCAGGGGCTCAAGGAGCTGGTCGCAGGGGGAATCACCTTTTGCGTCCTGAGTCGCTGCTGCAGCAACGAACCGAAGCGCCTCCTGGCGGCGTCGGTCGGCTGTGCCATCCCTGCCGATCAACGATCCCACGGATACATCAGCGAACACCACGCCTTCGGCCAGACAGAGAAACATGCGGGCGATTATGCGGAGGATATGGCCGCGGCCATGCTCGCATCGACGCTGGGCATCGATTTCAATGTCGATGAAAGCTGGGATGAGAAGAAGGAGATCTTCAAGATCAGCGGGAAGATCGTCAGAACACGAAACGTCACCCAATCAACCATTGTGAAGAGCGGCGGTTATACGACGGTGATTGCGGCGGCGGTCTTCATTTTCTGAGCGACCAAACCGGAAACGCAGGCCCCTCAGGGAGAAAGGATCAACGATGGAGATCTTTCAGGCCGTCACGACGAGAAGAAGCATCCGGCAGTTTAAACCGGAGCCTGTTCCGGAACCATTGCTCCGGGAGATTCTGGAAGCGGCCCGCTGGTCCCCCTCTTGGGGGAATACCCAGCCGTGGGAGGTCTCGGTTGTTACCGGGGCTGCCCTGGATCGCTTCAAAAAGGCGAACCGGCAGCGTCTTCAGGACGGCGTCAGCCCCGAACCGGATACCCCGATGCCAGAAACCTGGCCCGAACCTCTGAAGCAGCGCTACGGCAATGTCGGAAAACAGGTCCTGACGGCGCTCGCAATTCCCCGTGAAGACAAGGAGGCGCGTCAACGCTATGCCGAAGACATGTTCGCCCTCTTCAATGCACCCTCGCTGCTGCTCTTCTGCGTGGACAAGGGTATCCCACGGGAATACGCGATGCTGGATACGGGGGCGATCATGCAGACCGTCTGTCTGCTGGCCCACGCGCGGGGGCTGGGAAGCTGCATCCTGGCCGCATCGGTTCGCTACCCGGCGCTGATCCGGGAGATCGTTCCGATCCCGGCGACCAAAGCCGTTATTGTCGGCGTGGCGGTCGGCTATCCCGACGGGGATACGCCAATCAATCAATT
>CAIUXU010000337.1 GCA_903903205.1 uncultured Syntrophobacterales bacterium | reverse complement strand
CGCCGCTTGACCCTGGCCACAAGCTGGATGAAACCCGCCGTCGTGAACTTGACGGCGTTCCCCATCAGGTTGCTGAGCACCTGGGTCAGGCGCTGGGGGTCGCCCAGCAGGGCGGCGGGAAGCTCCGGATCCACGGTGGTGTGAAACTCGATCTTCTTCTCCGCCGCCAGCGGTTCGAAGAGATTCACCACGTTGGCGATCACCACCCCCACAGAGAAGGGAATGCTTTCGAGAGCGATCTTGCCGGCCTCGATCTTCGAATAATCGAGGATATCGTTGATGACGGCCAAAAGCGATGCGCCGCTTGTCCGTATTTTCTCCGCATAGTTGCGCTGCTGGTTTGTGAGCGGTGTATCCAACAGCAGCCCTGTCATGCCGAGCACCCCGCTCATAGGCGTCCGAATCTCATGGCTCATGTTCGCGAGAAACGTGCTCTTCGCACGGTTGGCCGCCTCGGCGGCCTCCACCATGACTTTCAGCGATGCCTCTGTTTTCTGAAGTTCTTTAAAAAGCTGCGCGTTGGCAATGGCGCCGGCGATCTGCATTCCGACTTTCTCCGCCAGCTTGAGATCCTGCTCCGTGTAGGCATTCGGCTTCTTTGAGCGGAAGTGCAGGGCGCCGATCACTTCGTCCCGGAATATCAGAGGAACGGCCATCATCGAGCGCATCCCCGCACGAAAGGTGGTGGAGGCGGAAGGGTTTGGAAAGCGACAGGCAACCTCTTCTGCGCTCGCCGCGTTCAAGAACAGACCGGTTCGCGTACGAGAGAGAGGTTCGGATATCAATCCTGCCAGCGTCATTTGATCCCCCACCCTCCGCCCGGCGATATCAACCCCGGAAACGTGGACAATGGTTTCCGATTCCCCATCGGCGTTTCTCAAATTCAGATGGATTCTGTCAAATGGAATCAGTTTGCGGACCTCGGCGGCAAACGGTTCGTACACTTCATCGATGTCCAGGCTCGAACTGATCCGGCGTCCGATTCGGGCAATCACGGCATTCTCATTTTCTTGCGCCTTGCGGTCGGTGATGTCGTGAATGGCAAGATGAAAGGCCGGTAGTCCATCGTATATAATGGGTGTGCCCTGGACTTCACCGGTGAATACCGTCCCATCGATTTTGAGATATCTCCGCTCCACGACCGGCGATCTGACGCCCCAAGGAAGAGGCGTCTGCAACCTTTCCTGCACGGTTTGCTGATCATCCGGGTGAATCCGGTCGAGGAGAGGCTTGCCTACCAGGTCTTGCAGAGATGTCGCGCCAAACATCTTGATGGCTGCCGGATTGGCATAAACGATTGTCCCGTCCCTGTGAACGACGACCGCCTGGGGCGACTGCTCAACCACCGCCCGGTAACGTTCTTCACTCTGCAGCAGGGACTCCTGCAAACGACGACTGTTGGCCTCCATGTTATATTTTTCCGTCGCCTCGGAAAGGGCAAGATGAAGCATGGCGTCATCCCACGGCTTGGTGAGAAAACGGTAGATCCCGCTCTCGTTCACGGCCCGCATGGCCGCTTCCAGCGTGGCATGGCCGGTGAGCATGATGCGCAGGGTAAGGGGGAAACGTCTCTGTACCTCGGCCAGCAGTTCCGAACCTTGCATCCCATCCAACTGTTCGTCGGAAACGATTACTTTGATGGTTGTGGTCTCCATGATCGCAAGAGCCTGGCTGGCGCTTCCGGCGGTCAACACATGATACGGAGCATTTCTGAGGGCGCGGGTCAATGCGGAGAGAACATGGGGCTCATCATCCACAAGCAAGATGGTATCAGGGCCTTCCTGCAGAATGGTTTGAGGAACACTGTCCCCATATTTACCTTTCGGCTGCATCTTCGCTGGTTCAGGTTGATGTTTCAATTTCCCTCATTTCCTTTTCAAAACAGGCAGGACAAATCCCGTGACTGAACTTGGCGCCGGTGTGGTCGCTAACATACTTTTCCACCTGGTTCCAGTACCCCGCATCGTCCCGAATCTTCTTACAATACGCACAGATGGGCACGATACCGCGCAACGTCCTGACCTCATCCAATGCCTGCTGTAGTCGTCTGCGTTCTTCTTCAAGCGCCTTCTGCGCCTGCTTTCGCTCGGTGATGTCGTGAATGGCAGCATGAATGGCCGGTAATCCATCGTATATAATGGGTGTGCCCTGGACTTCGCCATCGATGATCGTTCCATCGAGCTTGCGATATCTTCTCTCCACCATGGGTGATCTGGCGCCGTTACAGGTCATTTTCTGCACCCTTGCCAACACGGCTTCATGATCATCCGGGTGAATCCGGTCGAGGAGCGGCTTGCCTGCCAGGCCTTCCAGAGATGTTGCGCCAAACATTCGGATGGCTGCCGGATTGGCATAAATGATCGTCCCGTCCCTGTGAACGACAACAGGCTGGGGTGACTGCTCCACCACGGTCCGGTAACGTTCTTCACTCTGCTGCAGGGCATCCTGCAAACGACGTTTCTCGGCATCGAAGTTATATTTTTCCGTTGCCGCGGAAAGGGAAAGGAGCAGCATGGCCTCATCCCACGGCTTGGTGAGAAAACGGTAGACCCCGCCCTCGTTCACGGCCCGCGTTGTCGCTTCCAACGTGGCATGGCCGGTGAGCATGATACGTACGGTATGGGGAAAACGTCTTTGCACCTCAGCCAGCAGTTCCGCCCCCCTCATTCCGACCATCTGTTCATCGGAAACGATGACCTTGATTATTGTGGTCTCCATGATCGAAAGGGCCTGGCTGCCGCTTCCGGCGGTCAACACCTGATACGGAAAATTTCTCAGGGTGCGGGTCAATGCAGAAATAACATGGGGCTCATCATCCACAAGCAGGATGGTATCAGCGCCCTGCTGCATACTTGCCTGTGGGAGGGCTTGCGAAAGGGTGTCTCCACGCATCCCCTCCCGGTTTTCCGGCGACCGGGCAGCGTCTTCCCCGGTGATCTCTTCGTCCCTGCGGCGCAAATCCGCTGGCTGGGTTGTATGGGTCTCTTGCGTGGTCATGGTGTTGCCCTTTTTGATCGTCGGTCATTCCATCACAAAAACAACTCTAGCTTTTCAGAAATTTCACGGCCGAAGCCGTCATGATTTCCCCCGTTCCATATCCAGGCGGCATGTCCCTTTCGGATTTCACGTTATTCCGGCCATTCCCCTTTGCCAGATAGAGGGCATCGTCTGCGCGTTTTACCAAGGATTCCGCCGTGTCATTGGCCCTCATGGTTGCGACCCCGGCACTGATGGTGATTTTACCCAAAACATGACCTGTTTTTACATATTTGAGCTTTACGCCTGTGAGGCTCTTGCGGATCCTGTCGGCAACAATGCAGGTATTCTCCAGAGATGCGCCTTCCATGAGGATGACAAACTCCTCTCCGCCGTAGCGGCCCACAAAATCCTTACCTTTCAGTTCTTCGGAAAGGAGCTTGCCCATGAATTTCAGCACCTGGTCTCCCAGCAGGTGTCCATGCTGGTCATTGAATGTTTTGAAATGGTCAATGTCAATCATAATGAGGGAAAAGATCTTTTGCTCATCCTGATAAGCCTTGATGTAAGCTGAGATCTTATTGTCAAAAGCTTTACGATTGTATAAATTCGTCAACGAGTCGATAAGAACTTCATGCTGAGCCCTGTCGAGTTCCTGCCGGAGTTTTTCGGAGTTGCTCGTCGTTTCCTCCAGATGCTCCTTGAGTTGATCACTGGCCTGCATGACATCAGCCGTCACATGCATGATACTGGAAACAATCTTGTGAATTTCATCCAGCTCTTTCGCCTCATTGAGCTGTGCCGTAAATCCCTCGAGCTTGTTCCGGTAGTCTGACGTGAAATCATGGGTATAGAGTATTTCATCCAGGATATTCCTCAGGATCTTCTGGATCTCTTTTTGAGCATCGGCCACGATCTTTAATTGCAAGTCGTCGTTGCCGAAATGCCTTTGATAAAGCTCTTCGTTGATTTCGTCGGAAAAGGGCTTCCCGTCACGGACAATCCGGTTGATATCCGTTTCCAGGTCCTTGTTAACCCCGCTGACGTAATCGAACCAGACATGGTAGTTCTCAGGATAAAGCGATACCCCGTATTGCGACATCGTCCGCAGAACCTTGCCGGACACAGTGGCAATTTTGTCCTTATCAACAGAATGCTTCATGCTGCTTTTTCTATTCCTGCACCGGCGCCTGCACCTGCTCTTGCTTCGCCTTTTTCGCCGCTCTTGCCGCAGCCATCTTGGCGCCCAGTCCCCTGTCTAACGCAGCTTTACGGGTTTTCGCAATATAATCCGTGGCTGCCAACGGCTGGCCCTGGGGGATACCGAACTGCTTTCTGTACTGGCCAGGCTTCAAATTGTGAGCCGCGGAGAGATGGCGTTTCAAGGTGGTCAAGCCCTTTTTGCCGCAAACCATGCAGGCAACCTGGTCCGGCTTGAATGCCTCTTCAAGGGTCATCGTCGGCGCCGCAGGGGCAGCAGGAACTTCCTTTGCTTTTCTACCTCGCTTCTTGGGTTCCTGGACTGGGATTTCAATTCTAACCTGTTCCAGTCCTTCCAGTGTCGCATGGACCGCCCTGATTTCCTTTAACAGGTCGTCCGACGACATTTCGGTTACTGATGCATGGGCGATAACGATGTCCGCGGTTAATTCGATTAATTCTGTAGTCATACTGTAGATCCTCCTTGTTGGTGGTGGTTTATTTTGTAACGCCTGCGTGCCTATTAAGGTATTTTCCCGGCAGATGCAAGATAAATATGGAAAATAAGCAATCACCCGATCTTGATCAAGACAATACCCATGACAATCAGGAAACTTGCCAGAAAACGGATGAGTCCGTAAGGTTCCTTGAGGAGAAAGACACCCATTAATACGGCAAAGAAAGTTGCAACCTGACGAACACCGGCGGCATAACTGACATCCGTTGTCTGCAAGGCATACCGATAGGACATATTGGAAATGAACAGGAACATTCCTCCCAACAGGACACGGAGGGGGTAATGGCGATAACAGTGAAACGCACGGGTTCTGAGGTCATTCTTATAGAGAACCAGACATGTAAAATAGGTAAAAATCATGGTCACCAGGTAGACGGTGAAAAGGTAAAAACCCCTGTAGCTCACGCCGACCTTGTCCGATATGCCGCCGAAAGAATAGAGGAAACTTGCTAACAAGGCGAAACGGACAGCCCCGCTCCCAAGCCCGACACTTTTAAATCCTGCCCGGCCGAGCGAGGGTTTAAGCTGGATGCAGAAGGTGCCGGCCGTCGAAATGATGATACCGGCAAGCACCATGATCGTCAGCCTGTCTCCCAGATAGAGGTAAGCCCACAGCGGGATGAAAAGAGGGGCCAGGGTGGTCATCGGATAACTCAGCGAAAGGTCTCCCTCATCAGAGGAGTAGGACCTTGCCGTTGCGAGATGATAGGCGGTGAAAAAAGCCGCGGAGAGGGCGGCAAACAGGAAGACTGTGGGTTCAAATGTGAAAAACCCGGGCACGACAAACCCTCCCGAAACCCAACCGGCGGTAACTGCGACGGAGAAAATTGACCACATGAAGAGTGTCTTTTCATCGCTTGCCTTGATCAGCATGTTATAGCCTGAATGAAACAGGGCAGACGCAATGACCGCTATCATTGCTATGGTCGTCATGGTATCGGGTAATTCCCTTCCAAAAATATTCAGAAATGGCTGTGGTGTGTGCCTTCAGCACCTCTGCACGGCAACCTGTTTATTACAGATTGTAAAAGACCTTGTCATAAGATATGTTGCCTGTCAAACAATGATTATCTCTGCAAGTTCTGCAAAAAGGAGACGGAAAATCGGGGGCGAGGGCGAAAGGGGCAAGGCGCGAGGCTGAACATGAAACAAAGCGATGTGCTGGCGGGTCATAGCCCGGGATTGGATCGGGAGAGGGGGGTCGATTACCGGATTCGGACCTCCCCGCGGGCGCGGAGTGTCCGCCTGCAACTCTCCGCCCGGGAGGGTCTGACGGTGGTGGTCCCTCGAAATTATGATCTTCGCCGAATCCCGGCGATCGTCGAGAAGAAGAGAAGCTGGATCGAGGCCCATCTTCGGCGGTTCGCCGATCTTTCAGAGACCATGGACCGGAAGCCGGTTGATGTGCTGCCGGAGACGCTTGGGCTTCCGGCCCTCGGGGAGTCGTGGCTGATCGAGTATCGCCCTACAAATACACTGCAAGTCAGGGTGATCATCGAGCAGCCGGGGCGGATCACCGTCTATGGCGCTGTTCAGGACCACGACGCCTGCCGCGAGGCGCTGAAGCGCTGGCTGCACCTCCGGACACGGGAAGAACTGGTTCCCTGGCTTGCCCGCCTCGCCGGGCAGAGCGGTTTCAAGTTCAGCGAGGCCATCATCCGGGGGCAGAAAACGCGCTGGGCGAGCTGTTCGTCCAAAGGAACAATCAGCCTCAGTTTCAAGCTGCTCTTCCTGGAGCGCGACTGGGTCCGCTGCGTC
Organism: uncultured Syntrophobacterales bacterium; assembly: GCA_903903205.1. Classification (GTDB taxonomy): domain Bacteria; phylum Desulfobacterota; class Syntrophia; order Syntrophales; family UBA5619; genus UBA5619. The sequence continues at coordinate 2,089 of CAIUXU010000337.1, read as the reverse complement.
CTGCTGCACGAACTGTGTCACACCGTAATGATGAACCACTCCCCCCGCTTCTGGGCGCTTTTAAGCAGGATTGAACCGGAATGCCGGGTGATTCACAAACGGATGCGCGACAGTTGGAAGCAGGTTCCGGCCTGGGTGGAGGAAAACTAATTCTTGACATCGGTGGCATAAAGGTTTATACGGCCTACGCTTTCAGATTTGGTTTTGGCTGTCTCCCCTCCCCAGAGCCTGCAATAAAGGCTTCTGGGTTTTTTTGCGCCTGAAAAATAGACAGGAATCTGAGGCAGGGTAAAACCCGGAAAGGACAGGAGGAATATGGCAAGACCCGGCCAGGACAAATTTATCAAGCGGCAAAAGGAGCTCGAACGCATCAAAAAGGCGAGCGAGAAAATGGCCAAACGGCAACAACAGAAAAAAGACGAAGAGACGAAGGAAAATGAATGAGTTTTAGTCAGTTTAAGTTACACACGCAGATCGAAAAGGGCATCGAAGCCCTGGGTTACACGGCGCCGACGCCGATTCAGCTTCAATCCATGCCCGCAATTCTCCAGGGCAAAGACGTTATGGGCCTCGCCCAGACCGGAACAGGCAAGACCGCCGCGTTTGCGCTCCCCATCCTGCAACGCCTGATGGACGGCCCGCGGAGACACATCCGTGCGCTGGTCGTCGCGCCGACGCGGGAGCTTGCGGAACAGATCCACGAAGCCATCGGCGGGCTGGGCCGGGCGACCAAGCTCAGGAGCGTTACCATTTACGGCGGGGTGAACAAGAACCCGCAGATCCGGTCGCTCCGCCAGGGGGTCGAAATCGCGGTGGCCTGTCCGGGACGCCTGCTCGACCTCGCGGACCAAGGTGAAATTGACCTTTCCCATGTCGAGGTTCTGGTGCTCGACGAGGCGGACCGCATGTTCGACATGGGCTTTCTGCCGGACATCCGCAAGATCATCAAAAAGCTGCCTGTCAAACGGCAGACGCTGCTCTTCTCCGCCACCATGCCGGAAGACATCCGGAAGCTGTCCGGGGAGGTGCTAAAAGACCCTGTTACGATCCGGGTCGGGACGGGAACGCCCGTATCCACGGTTTCCCATGCCCTCTATCCGGTGGAGCCGCATCTCAAAACGGCCCTGCTGATGAAGCTGATCGAGCGGACGGACACCGGGTCGGTGCTGGTCTTTGCACGTACGAAGCACCGCACGACACGCGTCGCCGAGCAGATGAAACGGGCCGGTTTTCCGGTTGCGTCGCTGCAGGGAAACCTCTCCCAGAACCGTCGCCAGGATGCGCTCAGCGGCTTCCGGGAAGGAAAATATCAGATTCTCGTGGCCACCGACATCGCCGCCCGCGGGATCGATGTCTCCGGGATATCCCATGTGATCAACTACGACATGCCCGACACTGTCGATGCCTATACGCACCGGATCGGCCGTACGGGCCGAGCCGCGAAGACAGGGGATGCTTTCACTTTCGTGACACCCCAGGACAGGGCCTTCGTGGGGGACATCGAGCATGTGCTCGGGGAGAGAATCGAAAGACGCACGCTAACAGGTTTTGACTACAACGTGCCAGCGCCATCGGGCAGCAGCGATGCGGCCGACCGACCCCGAAATTCCGTCGGGCAGAGAAGAGCGCCAAGGGTTTCCGGATATGCCCCGGTGAAAAGAGGGAATAGTTCCTCACATGGGGCAGCACGGCCTTCGGGACGCCGGAGCGGCGGAAGATCGCTGGAAGGATTCTCGCAATATCAAGGCGCATCCAAGGCGAGATAAAACATCTCCGCTGATTCACAGGATATTTGCAGACAGAATCCCCGCCAGGCTCACCCCTGCGGGGATTCTTCGAGCACCTCGATTCTCAGCGTCAGGTCGTTCCATTGGTAGTAGAGGTCTTCCAGCTCCGTGTCGGCGACCTTGATCTCCTGGCCGAGATTCCGTATTCGTTCCGGATCTTTGTAGATCTCCGGTTCACAGAGGGTCTGTTCGTTTTCCCTCTTTTTGGCCTCCAGCAGGGCGATCCGCCCTTCGGTTGCGGACAGCTTCTCCCGAAGGGACGCTGTCGCCCGGGAGACCCGGTTGCGTTCCTCAGCCTCCTG
>CAIUXU010000336.1 GCA_903903205.1 uncultured Syntrophobacterales bacterium | reverse complement strand
GGATCGAGCGGGAATACGGTCTGGGGAGGATGCGGACAGACCTGCTGATTGTCTGGCCGGTGCAGCCGACGCCCGCTGCCGCAACGCAGAAAGTTGTCATCGAACTGAAGATCCTTCACAAATCCCTGGAGAAAACGATCGCCGACGGCATGGTGCAGACGGCGGCCTACATGGACCGCACCGGGACGGCTGATGGCCACCTGGTGATCTTTGACCGCAACCCGGAAAAACCTTGGGAGGAGAAGATCTTCCGCCGGGAGGCAAACCAGGACGGAAAGAGGATTATCATCTGGGGGATGTGATTGCTCGAAATATTGGGGACACAAGAATGGTGTCAGGTCTTGCATTGACACTTTTCGGTAATAGGGGTCAGTAACACCATTTACCGATTATCGCAGTTGAGTATGAAAGAAGAAGGGTGCCCGCAAATACCTGATATCACGATCAACCTCTGGGAAATCTTTGCACGTCAACGGCCGCAGGAGAATGGGACGATCTAAAGGGCCGGGCAATTCGGATTCATTTGCAGGTTATGAGCAGTATGTCGAATTTCCGGAAAAAAGCTTGACAGATTTCCGGGTTTGAATTAGATAGCGGCTCCAGCGAGCGTCTCAGGGTGTGCAGACGAGCGGCGGGGGAAAATGGAAACGGGGTTTTCTTTTATGACAGCGGATGTGGTAAGAGCGAATATCGGTGGTATCACGATTCTGGCCCTCCTTTTGGGACTCGCCCTTCTTAGCCTCTCACACAGGCGCCGCCTCCCGTCGTTTTTCGGAAATTCGTAGAAACAAAAGATCAAAAACGAAACCAAACGGCCATGGGAGGCAAAACCCATGGCCTTTTTTATTTTTGTGAAAAGGAGCTAGCATGGAATCGACAGACGGCAGGAAAGCGGAAGAGAGGGTATTGATCTTCGACACGACGCTGCGGGACGGTGAGCAGTCGCCAGGGGCGAGCATGAATCCGGACGAGAAGCTGCGGATCGCCCGCCAGCTTGAGAAGATGGGGGTGGACATCATCGAGGCCGGTTTCCCAGTCGCATCGGAGGGGGATTTCGCCTCGGTCCGGCAGATCGCTCGGGAGGTCCGGGGCTGTCAGGTTGCGGCGCTGGCCAGGGCGAACGCCGCCGACATCGACCGCGCCTGGGAGGCGATCGCCGAAGCCGCCTCCCCGCGAATCCACACCTTCATCTCCTCTTCGGACATCCACCTGAAATACCAGCTCCGCAAATCGCGGGAAGAGGTCCTGAGCGAGGCTGTCGCTGCGGTCTCCCATGCCAGCCGCTACACCAAAAACGTGGAGTTCTCGCCGATGGATGCGACGCGGAGCGACCGCGACTACCTCTGCCAAATGGTCGAGGCGGTCATCGTTGCGGGGGCGACGACAGTCCACATTCCGGACACCGTCGGTTACGCGATCCCGGCGGAGTTCGGCGAACTGATCGCCACCCTTTTCCGGCGGGTGAAATACATTCACCAGGCGGTCGTTTCTGTCCACTGCCACAACGACCACGGCCTCGCTACGGCCAACGCGCTGGCCGCCATTAAAAACGGGGCGCGCCAGGTGGAGTGTACGATCAACGGGATCGGCGAACGGGCGGGGAACAGCGCGATGGAGGAGATCGTGATGGCGATCAAGACTCGAAAGGACCTCTTCGGCCTCCGGACGGGAATCAAGACCGAGTACATCCACCAGAGCTCCCGGCTGCTGACGCAGATCACCGGCATTCCGGTACAACCGAACAAGGCGATTGTCGGAGCGAACGCCTTCGCCCACGAGTCGGGCATCCACCAGGATGGTCTGATCAAGGAGAAAACCACTTACGAGATTATGACCCCCCAGTCGGTCGGGATCTTGGAGACCCGTATTGTCCTCGGCAAGCATTCGGGGCGCCATGCGATCGCCGATCGCCTCCGCGCGATGGGCTACGGCCTCACCGAGGAGGAGATCAACCGGATTTTTGTCCACTTCAAGGAGCTGGCCGACGTCAAGAAGGAGGTGTTCGACGAGGACCTGGAGGCGATTGTCTATGAGGAGTCATCCCGGAGCACTGAGCGGTACCGCTTTGTCTATCTGAACGTCGTCAGCGGGAACGCGACGGTGCCGACCGCCACGATGCAGATGGAGGTGGACGGGAAGATGGTCCAGGAGGCCGGCTTCGGCGTAGGACCGGTGGATGCGACCTTTACCGCGATCCGGAAGATCACGAACACGGACTATCCGCTCCTGAAGTACGCGGTGAACGCGGTCACCGGAGGGACGGACGCCCAGGGGGAAGCGACGGTGCAGCTCAAGTTCAACGGCCGTTCCGCCGTCGGGCGGGGCGCCCATCCGGACGTCCTGGTCGCGTCGGCCAAGGCCTACATCAACGCGCTGAACCGGCTGGAGTGGCTAAGCAAGGATATCAAGAAGGTGAAGGTTGCATAAATGGACAAGATCCAGTAAATAAGGGCGGCAGTTTGGAGTTTAAGCCGTTTCAAATCACCTAAGGAGAGTGGAAACATGGGAATGACCATTACGGAAAAAATACTCAGTCGGCATGTGGATCTTGACGAGGTCCATCCCGGGATGCTGATCAACGCGCGGGTGGATATCGCCCTTGGAAACGACATCACTGCGCCCATTGCGATCGATGCGTTTCGGAAGGCGGGTGGGAAGAAGGTATTCGACCGGGAGAAGGTGGTCCTTGTTGCAGATCACTTTTCTCCGAACAAAGACATCGATTCGGCCGAACAGTGCAAGCTCATGCGGGACTTTGCGCACGAGCAGGAACTCACCCACTACTATGATGTCGGCGAGGCGGGGGTCGAACATGCCCTCCTTCCGGAGAAAGGGATCGTGGGCCCCGGAGATCTCGTTGCCGGCGCCGACAGCCACACCTGCACCTACGGGGGGCTGGGAGCTTTCGCCACCGGCGTCGGGAGCACCGATCTGGCCGCGGCGATGATGACCGGCGAACTCTGGTTCAAAGTGCCGGAGACCATGAAGTTTGTCTATCATGGCAAACGACGTCCCTGGGTTACAGGAAAGGATCTGATCCTTCATACAATCGGTCGGATCGGCGTTGACGGCGCCCTGTACCGGGCGATGGAGTTTACTGGCGAGACCGTTCGCAGTCTGACGATGGCCGACCGTCTGACGATGGCGAACATGGCCGTCGAGGCGGGTGGGAAGAACGGAATCTTCATTCCCGACGAGGTTACGGAGGCCTATTGCCGGGAGCGGGCCGAACGCAAATACGAATTTTTTACCTCCGACCCCGATGCACGTTACCACTCGGTCATCGACATCGATGTGGAGAAGATCGAGCTGCAAGTCTCCTTTCCCCATCTCCCTTCCAATGCGAAAGGGATCAGTGAGGTCGGGAGCGTGCGAATCGATCAGTCGATCATCGGCTCCTGTACGAACGGCAGGATCGAGGACCTGCGCGTGGCGGCTTCGATCCTGAAGGGGCGACATGCCGCCCCCGGGATGCGTCTGATCATCATCCCCGCGACACCGGGGGTTTATCGCCAGGCGATGCACGAGGGGCTCTTTGATATCTTTCTCGATGCCGGGGGGGTGATCAGCCTGCCGACCTGCGGCCCCTGTCTTGGCGGCTACATGGGAATCCTCGCGAAGGGGGAGCGGTCGGTCGCGACGACGAACCGAAATTTTGTCGGTCGGATGGGCCACCCGGGAAGCGAGGTTTACCTCGCAGGACCTGCGGTCGCCGCCGCAACGGCCGTTGCCGGACACCTCGCCGGGCCGGAACAGTTGTAGGAGATTATTAGAGAGAACCCATCAGAAAGGATTTTAAGATATGAAAATGCGCGGAAGAATCTGGAAGTTCGGAGACAACATCGATACTGACGCGATCATCCCTGCGCGGTATCTGAACATCTGGGACCCGCAGGGGCTTGCCGCCCACTGTATGGAGGACGCCGATCCGGAGTTCATGAAAAAGATGAGGCCAGGCGACATCCTTGTCGGCGGCGAGAATTTTGGCTGTGGCTCGTCGCGGGAGCACGCCCCGATCGCAATCAAGGCGGCGGGGATTGCCTGTGTCGTGGCAAAGAGTTTTGCCCGGATCTTCTACAGGAACTCCTTCGACATGGGGCTCCCGATCTTCGAATCCCCTGAATTGTGGGGGCTCGTGGAGAATGGGGCGGAGATTGAAGTAGATGCGGACGCAGGGCTGATCCGGATCGTCGGCGCCGCCGCCAATCCGCTGAAGATCCCGCCGTTTCCGCCATTCATGCAGGAACTGATCGCCGATGGCGGACTGATGAATCACATCGCGAAGGGGAGGACGAAATGAAACCGTATCGCATTGCGGTTCTCCCCGGCGACGGGATCGGACCCGAGATCGTCCGGGAGGCGTTGAAGGTTCTTGGCATTGTCGCCGAACGGAGCGGTGTCCAGTTTGATCTTCAGGAAGCGCTTGTCGGCGGCGCCGCCTACGATCGTTTCGAAACCCCGCTTCCCGACGAAACGATGCAACTGGCCCTGGCGAGTGACGCCGTTCTGTTGGGCGCCGTGGGCGGGCCAAAATGGGAGTCGCTCGATTACAGCGTCCGACCGGAACGGGGCCTCCTCGGTCTGCGGTCGGGGCTGGGACTCTACGCGAATCTCCGACCGGTTGTCGTCTTTGAAGATCTGATTGACGCCTCACCGCTCAAGCCCGATGTTGTTCGGGGGATCGACCTGATCATCGTCCGTGAACTGCTGGGCGACGCCTATTTTGGGAAGCCCCGTGGCGTCCGGATCGAGAACGGCCAGCGGATCGGGATCAACACGATGGTTTACACCGAGGGGGAGATCCGGCGGATCGCAAAGGTGGGGTTCGATCTGGCGCGCATCCGCCGAAAAAAACTCCTCTCCGTGGACAAGGCCAACGTCCTCGAAGTGACGGAGCTCTGGCGGGATGTGGTCACGGAGGTCGGCCGGGATTACCCGGAGGTTGAACTCCAGCACATGTACGTGGACAACTGTGCGATGCAGTTGATCCGGAACCCGGTACAATTCGACGTGATCGTGACGACGAACATGTTTGGGGACATTCTGAGCGACGAGGCGTCGATGCTGACCGGTTCGCTGGGGATGCTCCCTTCCGCGAGCCGCGGGGCGAAGACGGCGATGTACGAGCCGAGCCACGGCTCGGCGCCGGATATCACCGGAAAGGGGATCGCCAATCCGCTTGCCACGATCCTCTCCGTGGCGATGATGCTCCGCCACTCTTTCGATATGGCGATGGCGGCAGACCAGGTCGAGAAGGCTGTCCGCATGGTCCTGAAGGATGGTTTCCGGACGGAAGACATTCGCCAGGCGGGCGCCAGGATTGTCGGCACCACGGAGATGGGGGATCTTGTCGCTGAAAGGCTGCGGGAGCTTCCGGGATAAAAAGGTCCTCTTTGTGTCCCACTGACAAACTCGTGATAAACATGATAGCGGTTCCGTAACAACCGAACTCGGGGAGGAAAAATGGAGATCCGGAAGGCAAAAGAGAGGTTGATCGAGATCATTCTCGAGCGGTCGTTCAAATACAGCGACGACCCGCCCTTCACGCTCGTCTCCGGGCGGAAGAGCAACTACTATTTCAACTGCAAACCCACGACGCTCGACCCGGAGGCGATGAATCTGATCGGAGAGATTCTCTTCGCTATGTTGGCTGATTCGGAGGTGACGGCGGCCGGTGGCCTGACCCTTGGCGCGGATCCGCTCGCCAACGCGCTGTCGGTCATCTCCTTCCAGAAGGGGAAACCGATTTGTTCCTTTATTGTCCGGAAGGATGTAAAGGGGCACGGCACAAAGAGCGGTGTTGAAGGGAACGTCCGGACGGGGGAGAGGGT
>CAIUXU010000335.1 GCA_903903205.1 uncultured Syntrophobacterales bacterium | reverse complement strand
TCCGTGAAATCTCCTCCCGGTCCACCGGGGGCGATCCCCGGAAGCCGTCGAGCATCTTCTGCCCGCGGATGCGGATCATCAGCTCCAGCGCATCTCGACGGGTCAACGGGGCGACGGCAAACACGGCGTCGTCGAAGAGCTCCGCCGTCACCCCGCCCAGACCGAACATTACACAGGGGCCGAACTGGGGATCGCGGAGAAGCCCCAGAATCAGCTCCACTTTTCCCTGGATCTGCTTCTGGATGAGGACCTGCCCCCGACCTTCCATCTGCTCCATCAGCGTTGCAAAGGCACGCAGGGCTGCTGATCCATCCGGAATGTCGAGCCGGACAAGCCCCATCTCCGTCTTGTGAACGCCGCCCGGCAGCAGCCCCTTCATTACCACCGGATAACCCAGCGTGGTGGCGGCCGCCTCGAGCTGCTCTTCTCCTGCGACTATCTGCTCCGAAACGGTCGGGACGCCACAGGCCCGGAGGAGCTCCTTCGAGAGGTGCTCGTCGAGGGGGCCCGGGGCTGCGGAGGCAAGGAGAGATACAAGAGGGAGTGGAAGGTTTTTCTGCATGGCTCCGGACTCCGGGACCGGTTCCGGGCGGCGACGTTCGCGGAGGGCCGCGCCCAGGCATTCTGCGGCACGGGAGAGTTCCGAAAAAAGAGGAATTCCGAGGGCAAGGGCTTCCTTTTGGAAAGTGAAGACATCATCCCGTCGGCCGAGTTGCCACACGATGACCGGCTTGCCGGAGGTCCGCATCATAAGAGATAGATCGGAGAGATTCAGCCGGATAGAAAAATTGCCGATTGCAATGTGGAGAAAGACGGCATCTACCCCCGGATCTTCAAGAACGATAGCAAGGGCGCGGCTGTTGACGTCGATGCCGGCGCCGATGTGTCTTTCCATGGCCGGCCAGAGGTCGACCGGATTTCCGACAGGCATCCATACGGGAAAGAGTTCCTGCAACGCGGCCCGCGTCGATTCTGCAAGGTCGGCGACAACAAGCCCCTGCTCTTCGATGAAGTCGGTGGAGACGATGCCCGCACCGCCGCTAAAGGTGAGGATCGCCACCCGTTTCTTCCCGGCGGTGGGCGGTTTTGTGAGGGCAAGTGTCCGGCAGAGGTCCATCATTTGCTTGAAGTCTCTCGCTTCGAACACCCCGGCCTGGGCCAGCGCGCCGGTGACGATTCGCCGGTCGCCGGCGAGGGAGGCCGTGTGACTCATCGCCGCTTCCGCCCCTTTCCGGCTCCTTCCTCCCTTGAGGACGACGATCGGTTTCCCGCAGCGCCGACAGATATCCAGGAAGCGCCGCCCATCGGCAAAGGATTCAAGATAAAGGCCGATAACCCGGGTGTCGGGATCATCGATAAAGTACTCCAGCAGGTCGCATTCGTTGACATCGACCTTGTTGCCCACGGAGCAGACCTTGCTCACGCCCATCGTCGCATTGCTCATCAGGTCGATCAGAAAGATGGCGGAGAGCATGCCGCTCTGGACCACGAGGGAGACGGAACCGGGGATGAGCCCCTGTTTTTGTGCCTGTTCGCTCATAAAGGAGAAGATGTGGCTGTGGACCACATCAACAAGGCCCATGCAGTTGGGTCCCCAGATGCGGATTCCCGTCCGGGCGGCGATCCTGGTGAGTTTTTGCTGGAGTTTGGCCCCTTCCGGACCGGTTTCGGCAAAACCGCCCGATTCAATCATGACGCCGGGGACGCTTTTCGCTGCGCACTCCTCCACCGCCGCGGGAACTTGTGCGGCGGGAACGAAGATGATGGCGAGATCCATTGGGAAAGGGACGGCGCTTATGGAGGGATAACAGGGAAGACCCTCGATTTCAGTGTAGTGCGGATTGACGGGGTAAATCCCCCCCCGGTGGCCGAGCAGAAGGTTTTTCAGGATGGCGTTTCCACCCTTCAGCGGATTCGGGGTTGCCCCGACGACGGCTACCCCTCGGGGGTTGAAGAAAAAATCCATGTGTTCTTGCCCCGTTTTGTCAATGGGTATTTTTGTTTGCCTGTTCCTTCAGTTTTTCGATTTCTGCCCGGTACTGCTCTGCCTGGGCCTTGACCCGTTCGATCTCCTCCCGTGTCTTCTCCAATTTTTCATCCTGCTTGTGTCTTTCCTCTCTCATGCGGTCTTCCATGGCATCCAGGCCGACATAGACAGCAAGGACTCCGCCCAGGATCAGCATGATCGGGATGCCGCCCTTCAAGATGATCATGAAGTCGCTCCACCACAGGGAAAACCCGATCACACCCAGGATGACCGATACAATACCACTGATGAGCAAGGACATTGTCAAACCTCCTGACATCCCGGGTATTCCGGGTAAATGCCCCGGGAAACCCGTCGTTGGGGAAAACGTTCACCGGAATTCGACACGGACCCGCCTGCCGCAGCACAAATTTCTAAGGGAGCCTCCTATCATGGAAAGGGCGGCTTGGCAAGATGAAAGTCTGCCGCAATGGCCGCTTGAACCCGTGCAGTTTCTCCCCACCGCCGATTCCTGTCGGTGCGGCCGGAATTCCAGAAAAAAATGCTTGATTAATGGCACTTCCCAAACTATGATCCCCCGCTTGCCTCCATGCTTCTGTTTGAAGGCGCAGACGGGCGAAAATGCATCGATCGACGGGGAGGAACATGACGGAACCGGATTTTAATAAAGGTGGGGGACTGGCGCCGGTTTTGGTTCAGGACCATGAGACCGGGGAGATACTGATGCTGGCCTACATGAACCGTGAGTCCTGGCTGAAAACCCTTGAAACGGGCAAGGCTCACTACTGGAGCCGTTCCCGGCAGAGTCTATGGCTCAAAGGGGAGACCTCCGGTCATCTCCAGATGGTCCGCGAGATCCGGCTGGATTGTGACGAGGATGCCATTCTGCTGAAGGTCGAACAGTTGGGCGGTGCGGCCTGTCACACCGGACACCGATCCTGTTTTTACAGAAAATGGGCCGATGGAGACTTTGTCGCCATCGGGGAAAAGGTTTTTGATCCCAAGGATGTGTATCGATGAAGGCTATCGAAACGGATTGCGAGAGAATAAGATGGGCAAATTGAAATTGGGGATTCCGAAGGGGAGTCTGGAAGCCAATACGGTGGATCTGTTCAAGCGGGCCGGCTGGCGTATCACGTATGACAGCCGGAGCTACTTTCCCGATATCGACGATGAAGAGCTTTCCTGCACCTTGGTCCGCGCCCAAGAGATGTCCCGCTATGTGGCGGATGGTACGCTTGATCTGGGTTTGACCGGCCAGGACTGGATCACCGAAAACGAATCGGATGTGGTGGCCGTTCAGGACCTGATCTACTCCAAGACCTCGATGCGGCAGGCGCGATGGGTGCTTGTCGTCCGGGAGGATTCGCCGATACGCTCGATTGAAGACATGGAAGGCAAGCATGTGTCAACGGAGCTGGTCAGCTTTACGAAGCGTTATTTTGCAGAGCGGAATATCAAGGTCCATGTAGAGTTCTCCTGGGGGGCGACGGAGGCCAAGGTGGTCGAGGGGCTCGTGGACGCGATCGTAGAGGTCACGGAGACCGGGAGCACCATCCGGGCCAACAAGCTCAAAATCATCCACGAACTGATGAAGACCAACACACAGCTCATCGCAAATCGGGAGGCCTGGGCAGATCCCTGGAAGAGACAGAAGATAGAGCAGATCCGTCTGCTTCTCAACGGATCCCTCGAGGCGATGGGAAAAGTGGGCTTGAAGATGAACGTTTCGCGGGAGAATCTCGGCCGTGTGGTGACCCTTCTACCCTCTCTGAAGGCGCCGACGATCTCCGGCCTCTACTCCGGTGACTGGCTTGCCGTGGAGACGATCATAAGCGGCAATGTCGTCAGGGATCTCATTCCCCTGCTGAAGGAAGCGGGCGCCGAGGGAATCATCGAGTACCCGTTGAACAAGGTGATCTGAAGGAGGTGCGGGTATGCGGAAAGCGATTATTCAACGAAAAACCGCGGAGACCGAGATCTCCGTAACGATCGATTTGGACGGAAAGGGAGAGGGGCGAATCGATACTTCCATCCCTTTTCTCGATCACATGTTGAACCTGTTTTCCAGACACGGCCTCGTCGATCTCGACATTCAGGGGAAGGGCGATACGGCGATTGACGATCATCACCTGGTGGAAGACATGGGAATCTGCCTGGGCCAGGCAGTCCGGAAGGCCCTCGGGGAGAGGAAGGGGATCAGTCGGTACGGTTCAGCGGTGGTTCCGATGGACGAGAGCCTCTGCAATGTTGCGATGGATCTTTCCGGTCGGCCCTATCTCGTCTGGAGAGCAGAACTCGGAGGACAGAAGATCGGGGAATTCGATCCGGCCCTGATCCGAGAATTTTTCAAGTCATTCTCTGATCATAGCGGAATAACATTGCACATCGACCTTAGCTATGGTACGAACAGCCACCACATGGCCGAGGCGATATTCAAGGCGTTTGCCCGTGCGTTGCGCAAGGCGGCTGAGGCCGATATACGGATTGATGGTGTTCTGTCCACCAAGGGTTCGCTGGAGGGCTGAAGGTTAATAAGACTTGGAGCTGATGCTGCGGTGTTGCCCCGACAAGGAAGCTGCCTCCGTCAGAATAGACAGGGGGATTGAAGCCATCGAAAAATCGTATCGTATCCGAAAGGTTATCTGCAGCCTCCTGATCCTCGGTCTTCTTCAGTCGATCCTCGGCTGCCACCAGCTCCGGGATGAAGGCAACTTTGTCACGGAGGGAAAGATTGTCTTCGACCGGATCGCCGTCGTTCCATTTCAGCAGATCATTTCTGAAGACCGTGATCGGGGTGTTATGCGCTGCCCCCTCTGCGGGACGATCTTCAACGCAGCGAAAGCC
>CAIUXU010000334.1 GCA_903903205.1 uncultured Syntrophobacterales bacterium | reverse complement strand
GCCGGCGAAAAGGATCTGCGTAAAAACCGGAGCACGCTGAACAACATCATCCTGACCTCCACCAATGCGGCCGAGGCGTTAAGTCAGGTGATTCCGGAAGTGCGGAATATCGGTTTTATGGCGGACTCGATCCGGGTGCCGACAACTACGGAATCCCTGATCGTCCTGAATGTAACCTTTCAATCCCGCGCAAACAGGGACGGCTCCAACACCCCCCTCAGCCGGGAGAGGCTCAACGACATCTATAAAAAGGCGGCAAACGATCCCGAACATCTGGTGGTCTATTCGGAAGAGCAGAACGTATCGACCGATTTAATCGGAATGGATGCGGCCATTGTGATCGAGGGGCAATTCAACCATACCCGGACCGCATTCATCGATGTGGACCTCTCCACGGTCCCCGATCTGCCAGAGGCGTTTCTCAAGACGTTATCCCAATCGAGCCTGCGGGTTCCTGTGGTTCACGCCAAGATATTCGGCTGGTATGACAATGAATATGGCAGCTACACAAACCGGCTCGGCGATTTGACCGCATATATCCACCGAAACCTGTTTCTGTGAGCACAAAGAGGGCTGCTGACACCCGCATCCTCATAGTTGATCTCTAATTGGCCGTCCCACCCGCCTCGATTGCGGCCAGCTTGCCCTCCTTGAAAATGAGGAATCGATAGGCGCCGCCGATGATGTACGTCCACGTATCGGAACGCTCGTTCACCGTTTTTTTCTTCGTGGTCACGGCTTTATTGTCATCCGACTCCTTTTTTTCAGATTTCTTTTTGATCGTGGTTTGCGTTACCCTGGACTTGGCCACATCCTTCGATTGGGATAAGGGCGGACCGCATTTCATCGACACCTCCCCTTTTCTGTCTCCCACGGAAACCACCTGATTTCGGCAGATCATGCTCATCATATCGCCCGCAATGGCAGGAGCCGCAGAGCAAAAACAAACGAACAATAGCAACATCACTGCAATTTTCTTCATTTCTATCACCTCCGGATACAGAAAGTTGAAGGAGCGTAAGCACCGCATGGGGCGTGCCTCCACCCCTCACGGTCAGAATTCCATCGGCCTCCAGAATAGTGCCATCGTGAGGAGTGTTTTACCGGTTTTTCGGGAACGCGGCAATACTTTTTTAGCTCTTGAGCCAAAATATTATTGACAAATCGGAGTGTGGGTGTGAGTAATGCCGGAGTAGCCTTGGGTAGTTACACAACCTCAAAGAGAGCGAAGGGACCAATATGACTATAGGTGGATATATCGGAAGATTGCTGCGGATTGATCTTTCCAATGGTAAAATCTCTACGGAGGAAATAGGCCAGTCTTTCATTGAGAAATGGGTGGGTGGTGTAGGATGGGGCGCCGCGGATCTTTACCAGGAGGTACCCGCAGGCGTCCAATGGTCTGATCCGGACAACCGATTAATCTGGACGACCGGTCCTCTGGCAGGCAGCGGGTTAGACGGAGCAGCGACTTTTAACGTGACTTCCAAAGGCCCCCTTACCAACTTGGCCGGCGCTTCCCAGGCAAATGGTTTTTTCGGAGCCTATCTGAAATTCTCGGGTTTTGATGGAATCATCTTCCAGGGGAAGGCCGCGAAGTTGTCTTACGTAACCATCAAAGACGGAATGGCCGAAATTCATGACGCAGCGCATCTGGCGGGCAAAGATATCTGGGAAACCGAAGATGTCCTGAGAGAAGAGTTGGGGGTTAAGGAAAAAGAGGTTAGCGTTTATGGGATCGGCCCTGCCGGCGAAGCCAAAGTTCTTTACGCAGCCATCGTTGGCGACAGAGGGCATTTGGCGGCGCATAATGGCCTGGGGGCGGTCATGGGCTCGAAGAACCTCAAGGCGGTGGTCGCCTACCGGGGGAAGCGGAACTTTGAGATCAAGGATCCCCAGCTTCTGAAGGAAAAGAAAAATGCCCTGTTCGAGCACGCCAAAGGGTTTGGCGCCATTTATAAATGGGGATCCGGCGGTGGGTTATCGGCAATTTATGGGCTCGGGTGTCTTCCGGTCAAAAACTACGCGACGAACATCTTTCCTGAACATGAGCAGATGAACGGGCAGTACATGCGAACCCACTTTGAAATCCGCCCCATGCCCTGCTATATGTGCCGGATCGCTCACGTAAAAGAGGTCACCGTCACAGAAGGTTCTTACAAGGGATTTGTGGGAGAGGAGCCGGAATATGAGCAACTCGCGGCCTGGGGGCCACAGATTGGCAATACCGACCTGGGCGCGGTGGTCATGCTTACCCGGGAGGTGGATCGTTTGGGGATGGACTGTAACGAGGCCTCCTGGACCATCGGATGGGTGATGGAGTGCTACGAAAAAGGGGTTCTTTCCAGGCAAGATCTGGATGGATTGGATATGAGCTGGGGAAATGTTGAGGCTGTCAAGACCCTGCTCGGTAAAATTGCCAAGAGAGAGGGAGTTGGAGACCTTTTGGCGGAAGGGGTTATGCGGGCTTCTCAAAAAGTCGGGGGTGAAGCGATCGAATGGGCCATTCATACCAAAAAAGGATGCACACCCAGGAATCATGACCATCGCGGGGGAAGGTGGGCAGAGCTTTTTGATACCTGTTTGAGCAACACCAGCACGATAGAATCAACCTGGGCCGGAATTCATCCTCAATTGGTAGACCTCCCCGCGGTAATTAATCCTTATTCTCACGAAGAGATGTCCACCCTCAATGCAAAGTTCAATGGAATCAGGCAATTTGATGACTGTCTGGGGATTTGCCGATTTGCCTCGACCGATCCCAAATTGGTATTGGATTGCCTGAATGCGGTTACCGGTTGGAATTTGTCTCTGGAAGATGCTTTTCAGGTCGGACGGCGGGTCGTGAATCAATTGAGGATGTTCAACTTCCGCCACGGAATGAAAATGGAAGATGAACAACCTTCTCAGAGATACGGGTCCATCCCCGTCGATGGGCCTGGAAAAGGCAAGAATATCATGGAGAAGTGGGGATGGATGTTGGAGAATTACTATACCCTCATGGGCTGGGATCCCAAGACAGGCAAACCACTTCCGGAAACTTTAAGGAAGTTGGGCCTGGAGGAGCTCATTAAGGATCTCTAACAGAAACCGTTTCCTGCGTATTTCCTTGACACCCCGGTGGCATTGGTCAATAATCCCCCCCGCTGAATCCGCCATCCATTGGAATCATGGATGCTTGAGGAATCATGCTCATTTTGAAAGACAGAAAAGAGGAAAATCATGAAAGGTCTTGACGCTATTTTTTCTCCCGAATCCGTCGCCATCATTGGCGCCTCCAACACCCCGGGCAAAGTGGGGCATGATATCTTTGCCAACATCCTCCATGGCGGTTTCCAGGGGACCCTTTATCCGGTCAATCCAAAAGCCAAGTCCATCCTGAGTGTGAAAACGTTTCCCACGGTCAATGCGATTACCGATGACGTCGATCTCGCCATCGTCATCCTGCCGCCACGGGCCTGCCTCAACGCGGTCGAAGAGGCGATCGAAAAAGGGGTCGGAGGGATTGTGATCGTCTCCGCCGGGTTCCGCGAGGTCGGCGGCGAGGGATTGGAGATCGAAAACCAGATTCTGGATCGCTGCAAGGAAGCGAACGTCCGGCTCATCGGTCCCAACTGCCTGGGTGTGATCAACCCCGTTTCGGATGTCAGCATGAATGCGAGCTTTTCCAGGAGAATGCCCGTCAGCGGCAATATTTCGTTCATTTCCCAGAGCGGGGCGCTCTGCACCGCGGTACTCGATTTTGCGGCAGACCGGAATATCGGTTTTTCAAAATTCATCTCGATCGGAAACAAAGCGGACGTGGATGAGCTGGATCTGCTCCGCTACTTCCACAACGACCTCGGCACGTCGGTCATCATCCTCTACCTTGAGGAGCTCCGCAAGGGCCAGGAGTTCATCGAGGCGGTCAAGGAGATTACCTCCGGCCATCGGCCCACACCGGTGCTGATCATCAAATCAGGCCGGACCAGGGCAGGCGCCCAGGCCGCCGCCTCCCACACCGGCGCGCTGGCCGGAACGGAAGCCGTGTACGACGCCATCTTCAAGCAGGCGGGGATCATCCGGGCAGAGTCCATCGCCGAGCTCTTCGATTTCGCAACGGCCTTTGCGTACAAGCATGAAAGCATTCTCGGCAAGGCGACACGCAAGATTCCCAGCGGAAGACGGGTCGCCATCGTGACGAATGCGGGCGGTCCGGGAATCCTGGCGACCGACATGACCGTCTCCTCACATCTCGAACTCGCGAAGTTCACACAGGAGACGATTGACGAACTGGCCTGTCATCTCCCCGCTACGGCGAACATCCACAATCCGGTTGACATCATCGGTGACGCCCCTTCCGACCGTTACGAAAAAGCCCTCTCTGCGGTCGTCAGGGACGAGGGGGTGGACGGTGTGCTGGTCATCCTGACCCCGCAATCCATGACAAACGCACTGGGGACGGCCGAAGCGGTCGTCCGCGTCGCCCGCCGCTCTCCCAAGCCGGTCCTGAGCTGCTTCATGGGGGTGGTCGACGTCTCCGCCGGTGTCAAATACCTTCAGGAACACGGCTATCCGGTATACAAATTCCCCGAAAACGCGGCCAAGGCCCTCGGGGCGCTCTACCAGTATTCCCACTGGCTGACCCGGGGGGAACTGCCGCCGTTCCAACTCGAAAGTGACCGTACAAGGGCGGATGAGATTGTCCGGGAGTGTATCGCCGCCGGAAAAACGCACCTGGGCGAGTTGGACGGTCTCGAGCTTCTCAACTGCTACGGTTTCAACACGCTGCCGACGCGGCTTGCGAAAAACGAGGAGGAGGCGGCGAAGATTGCGGAGGAGATCGGGTTTCCGGTCGCCATGAAGATCGTCTCCCCGCAGATCCTCCACAAATCGGATGCGGGCGGCGTTGTCATCGGGATCAAAACGACGGAGGAGGCGGAGAGCGCCTTCACCCGGATCATCACGAGCGCAAAGAACTACGACCCCAAGGCCCTTCTGGAAGGAGTCCTCGTGCAGAAGATGTCGGCGCCGGGGGATGAGGTGATTCTCGGGATGAACCGATATGCGGTGGGCCCCCTGATCTTGTTCGGCCTGGGTGGTATCTTTGTTGAGCTCTTCCAGGACGTCGTCTTCCGCCTGGCCCCCTTCGACCGGGACGAGGCAT
>CAIUXU010000333.1 GCA_903903205.1 uncultured Syntrophobacterales bacterium | reverse complement strand
TCTCTGGGCGTAGGAATCGAATCGGTCTGCGGCGGGAAGAAGAGCTGCGGAAAGTGCCGGATACGAATCGAGTCGGGAATCTTTGATCGGTTCGGGATCACATCGCTTCCCGACCATCTTTCACCGTTCACCGAAGAGGAAGGCAAGTGTATCGGAGAAAAAGAGCAGGCAGAAGGCGTCCGTCTGGCCTGCGCGGCAGCAATCCGGGGAGATGTTCTGATCTTTGTGCCGGAGGAGAGCCGCACGGTCAGGCCGGTGGTGAGAAAAGAGGCATCTGAAAAGACAATCTCGCTGAACCCGGCCGTCCGCCTCTTCCCTGTATCCCTTCCTCCTCCCACACTGAGCGATCCCCAGGGAGACTACGAACGACTGGTTGCCGCTCTGGCGGAGCGGTTCGGTCTGCAGCGGCCGGAGATCGACTATCCCGCCCTTCTCGAGCTTCCCCGTGCCCTCCGGCAGGGAAACTGGAAGGTCACCGCAGCGATCCGGATGGAACGGGAAATCCTCGCCGTCTTCCCGGGAGAGGTGGAGGATGCCTATGGTCTTGCGATCGACCTGGGCTCGACCACCGTGGCCGGATATCTCTGCAGCATGAAGACCGGAAAGCTCATCGCCACCGATTCACTCATGAACCCCCAGGTCACCTATGGCGATGACACCTTTTCAGTTCTATTGATGGAGTGCTCGTGTGTTTGGAAGAGGCGCCGACGGAGAACCCGGGGGCGCCTCTTCCTTGAGATGGAAGCCGGGTGACGCTAGAGTTTGATGTCCAGTTCCTTGATCAGGTCGCCGTAGTCCTTGTACTCCCTCTGCAGGAAGGCGGCCCACTCTTTCGTGCCCAGGTAATCGATCGGTTGGTATATCGAGGCCATAGCCTTCTTGTATTCCGGGTCTTCACTGATCTTCTTCAGGGTCGAGGCGATGTATTCGATGATCTCTGGCGGCGTGCCGTTCGGGACGGCGACACCCTTCACCGAACCCCAGGTGGCGACATCGATCCCCTGTTCCTTCAGGGTCGGAACCTTTGGAATGACGGGATCGCGATTGTCGAGGGCCACGCCGATTGCCTTGAAGCGGTTCGCCTTGAGGTGCGGCATTACTTCGGAGGGATGGCCACCGCCGATTGTGAGGTGGCCGCCCGCCAGGGCGGTGGTTGCTTCGGAGCCGCCGGCAAAGGGCACGGTCGTGATCGGGACGTTGGCCCGCTTGGAGATGGCCCTCATGACGAGGTCTACAGAGCCGGCCGCGGTGGATACCGCCGCGGTAATCTTGTTTCCCTTGTTTCCATAGGCGATCAGATCTTTCATCGAGTTGATCGGGGATTTACCGCTTACGCAGATCACGATCGAGTGGATAGAGAGCCTCGCGACCGGGGTGATGTCCTTCAAGGGATCGAAAGGCATCTTTTGCAGGTGCGGCATGACCACGTCATGACCGGAGCCCTGTCCGACGTAGATGGTGTATCCATCCGGCTTGGAGCGGACGACATACTCCTCACCCAGCACGCCGCCGGCGCCCGGTTTGTTAACGACCAGCATCGGCTGGGGGCTGTACTTCGTCCAGAATTTTTCCACGGTGCGGGCCGTAAGGTCGCTGGAACCGCCGGCGGAAAAGGGGACGATGACCTGGATCGGTTTGGTCGGGTACTTCTCCGCCCCGAAGCAGAGGCCGCCGGCCATCAGGATGGAAAGCATCGCAATGGCAAAAAACAGAGTCGCTTTACGCAGGTGATCCATATTGTACCTCCTTGTCAAATGGGTTAATGGAACTCTATAGGGTGTCTCTACCGTCAGAAAAACGATTTGCCGCCGATGATGTTCATCCCGGCGATCAGTCCGTCGTTGAGGATGATCGAAACATCGAGTCCATCAGCAACCGCACGGTCCGTGTATTCTTTGATATTCTTTGCATTCCCGGCGATGACGCACTCTTTG
>CAIUXU010000332.1 GCA_903903205.1 uncultured Syntrophobacterales bacterium | reverse complement strand
TGCCCGGGGGAAGTTCCGTCCGCATACTTTCCACCGTCCGCTTGACCGCGTCGGCAACCTCGACGATGTTGGCACCCGCCTGCTTCAGGATGTCCAGCGACACAGCGGGGACCCCATTGACCAGCGCCAGCGAGCGCCGCTCCTCGACCCCGTCCCGCACCTCGGCGACCTCACCCAGGCGGATCGGCCGACCGTTGCGCACGGTGATCGCCATATCCCGGAACTGATCGACACGGTCAGGTTTTCCCGAGACGCGGAGGTTAACCTCCGTCGCTCCCCGATTCAGGCGGCCCAGCGGGGTGTTGACGTTTTCCGATCTGAGTCCGGCCACGACAGCGTCAACGCCGAGTCCCAGAGCGTTCAGCCGCTCGGGATCGATGATCACATTGACTTCCCGCTTCGCGGCGCCGACCAGGTCCACCTTGCCCACCCCGGCGATCCCCTCGAAACGGCGCTTGACGCTCTTCTCGACCAAAACGGTCAGGTCCCGGGGTGAAAGCGTTTCCGACCGGACGGCGAGCGACACGATGGGCATGGCGTTGAAGTCCAGCTTTTGGATGATCGGTTCTTCGATCCCCTTGGGAAGAATGCCACGAATGGCGCTCACCTTGGCGCGCGCCTCCTGGGTCACCTCGTTGAGCTTCTCCTCCAGGCGGAATTCGACCACGACGGTGGAAACCCCTTCGCGGGAGTAGGAATAGACATGCCTCACACCGGAGATGCCATTGACAGCCTCCTCAACCCTTTTGGAGACCTCGCGTTCCACGCTCTCGGGGCCGGCGCCGGGGAATTTTGTCACGATGGAGAGGACCGGGATCTCCACGTTCGGATACATTTCGACCGGAAGCCACCGGTATGAAAAGATCCCCAGGGTGACGAGCACCAGAACCATCACGGTCGCGAAGACCGGCCGGCGGATGGAGAGATCGGAGAGGATCATGGCTCAGCTCCCCTGTTTCCGGGCGATAATGAGCTTGTCGCCCTCCTTGACGTTGAAGGCGCCCCTGACGACATAAGTCTCCGCCGTTTTGAGGCCGGCGGTGATCTCGACTCCACCCTCTTTCGCAACACCCGTACTGACCTCCCGGGACTTCGCCCGGTCTCCTTCAACGACAAAGAGCTTCGCCTTCCTTCCCGCAACATCCCACCCCGATAGGGCTTCACGAGGGACGAGGATGACCCCATCGCGCCGCCCCGTCACAATCCTTCCTTGCACAAACAGGCCCCCTTTAAGCTCGCCCGCTGCGTTGTTTACCTCCGCGATCACCCGAACCGAGCGGTCGGCATCGTTGACGGCCGGATTGATGAACATGACGGTTCCACTGAAAGTTCTGCCGGGAAGGGCATCCGTCGTGAATTCGAGCGGCTGTTTCAGGCGCAGACCGGCCATCGAGACCGAGGGAACGGAAACGGTCAGGTTCAGGATGCGGTTGTCCACGATGTGAAAGAGCGGCTGGTTCGCTCCGGCCTCGCCAACCAGATCGCCGACGTTCGCGCGGCGCTCGGAGACGATCCCGTCGATCGGGGCTGCGATCCGTCCCTTTGCGAGACGGGTCCGCACCTGATTGAGATCCTCTTCCGCAGCGCGGACCTGGGCGTGGGCCGCCTGGACCCTCGATGCCGCGGCCTCCGCCTCGGTCCCGGCGTCGTCGAGCGCTTGCTGCGTTGCAAGACCCGTTTCTTTGAGTTTTTTCATCCTTTCGAGTTCGCGGCGGGCGCGGTTATCGGCAACCCGGGCCTGGAGCTCCGAAGATTTGGCCGACTCCAGCGCAGCCTCGGTCCGCTTGACAAAAGCCTCTTGTTCGCGGATGTCGATCCGGGCCAGCAGTTCCCCTTTCTTCACCCGAACCCATTCCGCGACAAAGACCTCGCTCACGAGGCCGGCCACCTCGGATTTCACGTCCACCTCAAACTTGGGAGCGAGTGTCCCCGTCACGTCAATCCCCTCGGTCAGGACACCCGTCGCAGCCGAAGAAGCCTCAACGGCAACAGGGGGACGCGAAATCTCCGGAGCCGCCTTTTTTGCGGCCTCCCCTCCTCCTGAACAGGCTGCAATTAGAAAGACCGCTGCCGGAATATATGCAAATAACAGGAGCCGTTTCATACACCTTTCCCTTTCCGTCGTTTGATATTTTTCCACACCCCCATCCCGGGGAAGAAGAGCCTGGCAGACATGTTCGCTTGATAGACCGAAGGAGGCAATCTGTCAAGCGGAATCGGGGGGATGGAAGACTGGTATGGAAACGGATACAAGACATGAATACAGTCTTCATTGACAGGCCGTTTCTCTCTCTTTATAGTGACGCGGTCCCAAAATGAAGACCGGGGCATCGATTGATGCGGAAATGGTAACCCTCGTGAAGCTAAGTCAGAAGGAATTCGATAAGGCGGTTCGGCAGGCCTACAAACGTATCCCGGTGGAAATCCGGGAGCGGATGGATAACGTTATCGTCACTGTAAAGAGACGCCCCACACGGGAGATGCTGGAGGAGATGGGGTATCCTCCCGATGAACCGCTCCTCGGTCTCTATGAAGGCGACTCTTTACAAGAGCACTCTTTTTTCGCCCCGCCTCCCCTTCATCCGGATACGATCTTCATCTTCCAGGAACCCCTGGAGGAGATGTGCGAAACCCTTGAAGAGTTGGAGCATGAGATCGAGATCACCGTCGTCCACGAGGTCGCCCACTTCCTCGGGATCAGCGAGGAGCGTCTGGAGGAGCTCGGGTATGGTTAGCGCAAACCAGGCTGCGCCGAAGTCCATCCGATAAAAAAACCGGTTGACACCGGGCCGAAACCCTGTATCAACCGGCACCATCCTGCTCCGCCATTCATCTGCGGGGGAAAATCCTAACCAGAAAAACGGGTATTAGTACCTGCCGCGGGCGCCGCCGCCGCCACCGCTTCCACTGCGTCCGCCCCGGAAGCCACCACCGCCCCGGTTCGAATCCCGCCGGGGACCGTCGGATTCCGTCTTCGGCCGAGCCTCATTCACGGTGATCGTTTTTCCATCAAGATC
>CAIUXU010000331.1 GCA_903903205.1 uncultured Syntrophobacterales bacterium | reverse complement strand
GGTTCGAAAAGCCGATCCGGAAGGGTGTCATCCTTGCGCCCGAACCCTTCGCGCAGGTTGAATACCCGGGCCATGGTCACGGTTCGCTCGCCGACCTTCATCAGCTCCCAAAGACTTGTCTCCCAACCCGTCACCGCCTGCACCACCTCCACCAGCTTGGGCAAGGTCAGTGCCCATACCGGACCGGCCACGAAGTTGCACACCCCCAGGGATTCGTAGAGCGACCAGATGAAGTGGAGGTAGGTGAAGTTCCGCGCCTTGCGCGGCCCCATTTCCCGGCCATCGACCGGTTCCAGGAGACCGAGCGGGGCAATCCGTCCCAGATTGGGTCCGACAACCTGAAAGGCGGTGTCATGGGGCGCCCGGACATGGTCCGCACCCGTCGGCGATACGGCAAAACTCAGCCCCTGGCCAGTCTTCCCGCGCGGGTCGTGCATCGGCAGCTCCTGCCCCTTGATGTGGAGGGCAAACTTCTCCGAACCCTGGCCGAGCTTGGCCGCCGCCACCTTGACGCCGTCGGCCAGAAGGTTGCCCAGCCCCGGTTTACGGAAGGCGATCCATTCGATCCCTTTCAGCATGGCTTCAGAGTTCCCGAATTTGAAAGCGATCCCCTCCGTGTCTGCCTCAGTCAGAATGCCCTTCTCGAAGCACTCCATCGCAAAACCAATCGCAACACCGGCGGAAATGGTGTCCAGCGTATAACGATTGCACAACTCGTTTCCCTTGGAGATGGCCGCCAGGTCGTCGATGCAGAGGAGCGATCCCAGGGAACTCAGTGTTTCGTATTCCGGCCCTCCGTAATCGCTGGAGGTCGCATGGGGGCCGGAGGTTATCTCTACCGCCCTTTTGCACCGCACAGCACACGCATAACAACCTTCTCCGCTCTTCAGAATCGTTTCGGCCATCCGCTCACCACTGATCTTTTCCGCCCCCGCAAAGAAGCCGGTGCGGAAATTGCTGGTAGGCAAGATACCCTGATTGTTGATAACATTAATCAAATTTGAGGTTCCCAACTTGTGAAGCGTCTTGTTCGGACCATGCTGGCCGATCAACTCCGTCAGGCTTTTGGAGAGTTCCCGGAACTTTTCCGGGTCGTGGATCTCCATTTTATTCGTTCCCCGGACAGCCACAGCCTTCAGGTTTTTGGATCCCATCACCGCACCCATACCGGTCCGGCCGTTGGCATGCTTCAGCTCGTTCACCACGCACGCGTAGCGCACCAGATTTTCCCCGGCCGGCCCGATCAGTGCAATCCTTGCCCGTTTCTCTTTGAGCTCATCCCGGATCATCTGCTGGGCCGGGCCTGTCTCCAGCCCCCAGATCTTTTCCGCCGACCGGATCTCGACCTTGCCGTCGTTGATCCACAGGTAGGAGGGTTTTTCCGCCCTTCCCGTGATGATCACCGCGTCAAAGCCGGAGAATTTCAGCTCCGGACCCCAGAAGCCACCGGCTTCCGCCTCTCCGTATGCCCCAGTCAAGGGCGATTTGGCCGCCACGGTGTAGCGAACCATACCGGCGATCGGCGCCCCGGAAATCACCGAGGAGGCAAAGACCAGAATATTGTCGGCCGACAGCGGTTCGATTCCCGGCTCGAGCTCTTTGAGCAGATAGTAGGAAGCCAGCCCCCCGCCCCCCAGGTAGGTGCGGTAAACGATCTCTCCAGGTTCTTCGACTGTCACCGTCCCGTAGGTCAAGTCCACCCGTAAAATTTTACCATTATATCCGTAAGGCATATTCGATTC